>DJVA01000090.1 GCA_002440705.1 Flavobacteriaceae bacterium UBA6268
GGCGATTTAAGTGAAAATGCCGAATACGATGCTGCCAAGGAAGCCCAAGGGCTGCTGGAACTACGTATTGCCAAATTGGAAGAAGTGGTGGCCAATGCCCGACTAATCGACGAATCCCAACTGGACGTTTCCAAGGTGTTGGTACATTCTACCGTAAAAATTAAAAACCCGGCCAATAACATGGTGGTAACCTATAAACTGGTGGCGCAAAGCGAAGCCGACCTCAAGGCTGGAAAGATTTCGGTGGATTCCCCCATTGGTAAAGGGCTGCTAGGAAAACAGGTAGGCGATGTGGCCGAAATACAAGTTCCCAATGGAATGCTTAAATTTGAAGTGTTGGAAATCAGTCGCGACTAATGCCTTCTCTATTTACCAAGATCATCCAAGGTGAGATTCCCTGCTACAAAGTGGCAGAGGACGAACACTTCATTGCCTTTTTGGACATCAATCCCAATGCGGTAGGCCATACCTTGTGTGTGCCCAAACAAGAAATCAACAAAATCTTCGATATGGAAGAGACGCATTACCTCGCCTTGATGCGTTTTGCCCATAAAGTGGCCAAAGCCTTGGAAAAAACCGTCCCTTGCGAGCGTATTGGCATGGCGGTCATCGGCTTGGAGGTCCCCCATGTGCATGTACATCTCATTCCCATCAATGCTATGAAGGACATGACCTTTCAACACAAAGTGCCAATGGATGCCAATGCCTTAACAGCCCTGGCCCAGAAAATTGGAGCTCAACTTTAATCAAAGCCACACAAAATAGTAGAGGAGTACGCCCAAAACGAGGAGGTCGAAACCTATGAGCATGTAAGCTAAAGGCTTCAGTTTGATGCCCGAATTTTTTGGGGTCGCTAGCTTCTTATGGTATTCGTACACCCGCTCGATGTCTTCGGTCCAGTTAATGGGGTAGATGGTGTGCTGGCAATGGTAACAAAACAGCACTTCCTCGATCTCCTTGTTGGCTTTGGTGTAAAGCGGATGATCGGTTTTTGTTTGTGAAAAAGTAAACTCCAAGCCTTCCTTCGAAAAACATTCCGGACAGTGGTTGTTGATCTTTGCCGTGTGGAGTGTATATTTTTTGTGTTTCATAAGGATGCTTTGGGGAGGGAAATCTCCATGGTGGTGCCTTCAAACTTCACACTTCTCAACACTTGGATTTTCCCTTTGTGGTAATCTTCAATGATGCGTTTTGACAGGGAAAGCCCCAAGCCCCACCCACGTTTTTTGGTGGTATAGCCGGGCATGAATATTTTCTTGAAATGCTTTTTGGCAAGACCCTTACCCGTATCGGTTACGTGCACATGGGCCTTTTTGTGGTCGGCAATGATTTCGATGGTAATCTTGCCTTGTCCCCGCATGGCATCGATGCCATTTTTTACCAGGTTTTCGATGGTCCAGCCATAGAGTTGGGGATTCAATGGAACCAGCAAGGGGTCTTTGGGAACCTTCAATTCAAACTCGATAAGTTTGGAACTTCGAGCCTTCAGGTATTCATAGGCATTTCGGGTAACATCCACTAGGTTTTGGGTTTCCAACTTGGGCTTGGAGCCAACGTTGGAAAAACGTTCGGTGATGGTCTTCAACCGTTGGACATCCTTTTCCATTTCGGTGATGTACTCCGGGTTTACCTTTTCCGATTTCAGGATTTCGGTCCATCCCACCAAGGAAGAAAGGGGTGTCCCTATTTGATGCGCGGTTTCCTTGGCCATCCCCGCCCAGAGTTTGTTCTGTTCGGCCGATTTGGAGGTGCGGAAAAAGAAATACACCGCCAGGAAAAACAAAAGGATAATCACGATGAGTGCCGCAGGGTAATACTTTATTTTGTTGATGATGGGCGAATTGCCATAATAGATTACTTGCAGCACTTCCTCCTTGTACATAATTTCGATGGGTTTGTATTCCGAGGAAAACTGGGTAATCAAGCGGTCCCTTCGTGCGGGATCCTTCAGTACCAACGAGTCGAGGTTGTTTACATCGTACTTGTCCTCCTTTAGGGTGTGCAGGATCATGGGGGTGGTTGTGTTGCTTTGCAGCACACTAAGGGTGAGTTTGCTGTTCCAGTCTTTGTTGGTGAGGTCTACCTGCTGAAATTCCTCAAAGGCCGCTGCCCAGATTTTCATCTTGTTGCGCTCGTTCTCCTTCAGTTGGTTGAAAAACTGATAGGTATTCCAGAGAATCAAACTCACGATGATGAGAGAGACAAAGACAAAAAACCAACGCGTAAGGGCTGTTTTGTTTGGCATAGAGCGCAATTTCAGTTTAAATATAATGCAAATCTGTTAATATTATTGTCCACTCAAATTTTTAAGGGACGAACGATTGCGGTACCTTTGCGACCATGTTGCACATCAACCCCAGTGAAATCCCTGTTCCACAATTGCACGGCTACCTTTTGGGTTCGGTATCTCCCCGCCCCATTTGTTTTGCCAGTACCGTGGATGCACAGGGACAGGTCAATTTAGCACCTTACAGTTTTTTCAATGTGTTCAGCGCCAATCCGCCAGTCTTGATTTTTTCTCCCGCCCGAAGGGTGCAGGGAAATACCACCAAGCACACCCTGGAAAACGTATTGGAAACCAAGGAAGTTGTGGTAAACATCGTAAGCTATGCCATGGTGCAGCAAATGAGCTTGGCTTCCACGGAATATCCCAAAGGGGTGAATGAATTTGTGAAGGCCGGTTTTACGGAAGTAGCCTCCGAAATGGTAAAACCACCTCGAGTAGCGGAGGCGCCCGTACAGATGGAGTGCCGGGTGCGGGAAGTGATGTCCCTTGGCGAACATGGAGGGGCCGGGAACCTGGTGATTGTGGAGGTGGTGAAGCTGCATATTGATGAAAACATATTGGATGAAGAGGGGGTCATCGATCCCCTGAAAATTGATACAGTGGCCCGGATGGGCGGCAATTGGTACAGCAGGGCCAAGGCGGGGCTGTTTGAAGTCCCCAAACCCTTGCGAACCTTAGGGATTGGGGTAGATGCCTTGCCTGAGGAAATCCGGTTGAGCTCCGTGCTAACGGGCAACGATTTGGGACAACTGGCCAATGTGGAAGCCCTACCACAAAGTGGAAAGGGCTATGCCGCGGATGCAGCCACCCATCGAGAAGCACATAACTATTTGGAAGCAGGCCAATTGGAAGCGGCCTGGAATGTTTTATTACTTAAATAAAGTACCATGGAAGTACAAGGAACCATTAAAATGATTGATGAAACGAAAACCTATGGCAGCAATGGGTTTCGTAAACGCGAGGTGGTCATTACCACCGAGGAGCAGTACCCACAATTCCTATTGATTGAATTTGTACAGGATAAAACCGACTTGTTGGATAACTACCAAGTGGGGCAGCAGGTAAAAATCAGCATCAACCTAAAGGGACGCGAATGGGTGAATCCGCAGGGAGAAACCAAATACTTCAATTCCATCCAAGGGTGGCGCATTGAAAGCCTCACTGAGGGAGGGTCGCCCGACTTGCCACCACTACCGCCGGAGGATGCCTTTGAGCCCATTTCGGAGTTTGACGAGGAGGAGCACGATGATTTGCCGTTCTAATCTGGCGATTTTTTTGTAAAAAATCAACCAAAAGGAAGCGCATATCCTTTATTTCTTTGTTGGAATCACCTGCTGAATTTCACTCTTTTGTATGGTGGGTTGGATGTTGGTGTAGTTTTTAAAATCGCCCACAATGGTATCGATATGTTCGCCAATAGCTTGGTCGTAAGCAGCGAGGTCCTGAACGTAAAAATAACCGATTGCTAAAAAGGGTACTGGATCGTTGGGGGTTCTTCCGCCGATGCCTTTTTCGATTTCATAGCCTATCAGATTGTCTCCCAAAAATCCTGCTACCATGGGCATGTGCTGGGTTTCGTAATAGTCCATATTGAAAGTGGCCCCTTCGCCGTTGGGATACAGGATGGCTATTTTAAACGTCCCTGCGGTAGCCATGGGGGTCGTTTTTTCGTTTTTCGTCTGACAGCTACTCATCACTATCAAGGACAATGTGAGTGCGAAAAGTTTGAATTTATAGGTCAATGGTGTTGGGTTTTTAGTATCGATGGAAGCACGGGCCGATGTTCCCCATGCTTATTCCGTTACTTTTACGTATTCCGTGTAGCGATACGATTCGGCATGATTCCCATCGCAGTTACAGTCAACGTCATAGTTTCCTAAATGCAGGGTGTTTTCAGACCGTTCCACAAAGGTATAAAAGTCCAGATTCGAGCCACTACCATCGATCAATAGAAAATAATCCGAACCTTGCTCCCAAGTTCCGGAAAAGTGTTGGATGACCTCACAAGAGCCAGTGCCATCATGGAAGACAATCCATTCAAATAGGAATTCCTCGGAAATGGCCAAGCTACTTCTTTTGTAACAGTCTGGGAACTCCAAAACTTGCTCACTGCCCGTTTCGCATACGCGCACTTCCCTAAGGGGCGACCAAACCGTAAAAGTCGGTTCGTTCACGGTATCATCGTTGGAGGTTTCGTCTGGGGTGGTATAGGTGTAGTCCTTGATGGTATTGCCCTCCTCTTTAGAGCAAGACGTTAACAAGGCCAACATAAGGAATAACGTAGTAACGGGGAGTCTAATTTTTGCCATCAGTATCCATTTAGGTGATTCACATGTTCTTAAAGATAGGAAAAACTTCCACTCAATGCTTGGGGAATACTCGGTTTTTATAAAATTGATAGCGAAACTTGCCTTGGGAAGCATTGCGAATCAGGGCACTTGCAAATGGATATGGTCGTCGTGGCGCACCGCATGACAGCCATGGAAACGCACTTTGTTATGGGTAAGCCGTAACCGCGCCTTAAGGTGGGGCTCGATGAACAGTTTTTGTAGACGTGGTTCCTTTAAAATTGCCAGAGCCAGATCGCGGGTGCCCCTTTCGGAAAAACGGAGTTCCTTGTGCACGTGCCCCAGCGATAGGTATTTGGGAAAATCGTATGGCCAATACCCCTTTTTCTTGCAGACAGCCGTTTGGTCGTATTCGTTGGGTCGCGGACCTTCATAAATTCCATAACCACTTACAGAAGGCCGTAGGTTGGAAAGTTGGCCGTTCGCGTCTTCGTAGACCAGGCAAACATCTATTTTTTTACCGTCCTTATGGCTAAGATGGGGCAATAATGGAAAGCCATCGAAGAACGGAAAATTGGCATCGAGGTAATGTACTTGCAGCCCTGGATGCTGCTGGGCGAAGTTAGTCGCCACCTCCTGTAACAACACTTGCAATGCCGGGGTTACATAATTACGGTTGGCCAGTTTATAAAAGTAGGTATGCGGTTCAAGGTTCGGGGAGCCTTTTATTGGTTCTCGCCCAAACAGGGGTGCTATCCATGGGACGAGCAGGAAGGTGGCGAGCAAGTACAACACCACAAATACCCCCAAGCGTTTCAGGCGTCGCCTAGGAGTGGTCCTTTTGATTGCGATCAAGGCTACCAAATACACCACCCCTCCAATCTGGGTGAGGAAGGTAAGCAAGACCACGGCCAGGATGTGCAGCACAATTCTCAAAGGAGTTAGGCTATGGGATTAAAGATAGGTTTTTTTGGGTTTTGTAGTGCCTCCCCACGGAAAATGCTAATTATTTGCAGCCTGAAACTTGCAACATTTACCGAGGCTTATACAATTCAAAAGGATAGTTTTTTATAAAATCCCAATTGCTGTCTGGGCGGTAATCAAAATCCAATTTTTTATCCGGGTGTTTGGCCTGTAACTCATAAAATTTAGGAAATAGGGCCTTGGAGGGGGTGATATAAAACCAATAATGCCTAGAGCCCCCATAGGTTTCGATAAGGAAGAGGGTGCCATAGGCATTGGGATCAAAGAGATGAATTACTTCCGAATCAAAATCGAAGAGGGACTCATTATAGGCTTCTGTTGGCAGCCCATTATCGGTTACTTTATCCAACTCATGGGAAATACAGAAGAGCTGGGTGTATTCGAACTGGAATTTCCAAATGTCTTCGTAGTTGGGATGCCTTAGGAATAGGGGAAGACCTTCGTATTCTGTTTCCAAAGTAACCCATTCCATGGTTTCGAGGTCATAGGGTTGGCTCCATGCAGAAAGGGCAAGCATCAGGAATAGAAAGAGGGGCCATTTTTTAAGGGACACTTTCATAAAGGCTAAAATACGAAATAAAGTAGCACGGAAAGACTCCATTTGCATACAGAAAAGCGTTTCGGGCGACAGCCCGATCTTGGGATTATTAACTCCCCTCCTTTTGAAGGAGGGGTGCCCAACGGGCGGGGTGGTTATAAACCCTCCGTCTTGCCACAGGCGCGGAAATCCACCTCCCTTTGGCTAAAGGGAGGAGTCCTTAACAAGAACCGCTGTGAACTTCCCCCGTTGAAGGGGGCCGAGGGGGATGTCACTGTTCATTACAACCCTCAACCCGTAACCTGCATCCAAAATAACCTCGTACCTTTAGCACATGAACATCACCCGCTCCATAGAGACCCTCTTCCAAAAATACCTGCCGTCGCCTTTTGCCATTGCCATTTTGTTGACGCTGCTTACCTTGGTACTGGCCTTGCTTTTTACCGATGGGCCTGCAGATCAAAACCACTTCCTGGCCCTGTTGGGCTATTGGGAAAACGGCATCTGGAACAACGCCCTGCTGGTGTTTGCCTACCAGATGATGCTCATCCTGGTGTTGGGGCACATCCTAGTGCTTTCCAAGCCCATGAACCGCCTCATCCAACACCTTACAGGCTGGGTGCACAACACCGCCACAGCCGTGGTACTGGTAAGCCTGGCCACCCTGATGGTCTCCTTTTTCAACTGGGGATTGGGCCTTATTTTTGGGGCCATCCTTGCCCGTAAGGTGGCCGAGGCGGCACAGACGAGGGGCTTTGGCATCAACTACCCCTTGGTGGGGGCGGCAGGCTATGTGGGGCTCATGATCTGGCACGGGGGCATCAGTGGTTCGGCCCCGTCCAAAGTGAGCGAAAGCGGCCACCTGGCCAGTTTGATGTCGGGTATTGGCGATGGCAGTTACGCTTCCAAACTCCCCGATTTGATTCCCTACAGCGAAACCGTATTCAGCACGGGCAACCTCCTTATTTTTGGAATCCTGTTGGTATTGATCCCCCTTTTGCTGCGGCAATTGGCCAAAAAGGCACCGCAAACACCTACCCGTTTGCCCCTGTACCAAGGCCCGGAATCGGAAGGGCAGGAGGGCGGCACTGCCGACCGCATCGACCGTTCCAAATGGTTGGGTGTGGCCTTCGGCGGACTCATCCTGGTAGCTTTTGTGTACCAATACGCCGGGGAACTGTCCCATTGGATCGTCACCCCTAATATGCTGAACTTCTTCATGCTGGGCTTGGGCCTGGTACTGCACGGCAGTTTCTCTAGTTTCCTGAACGCGGTGGAAGAGGCCATCAAGGGGGCGTCGGGCATCCTCATACAGTTTCCGCTGTACTTTGGCATCATGGGCATCATGCGCGACAGTGGGATGGTGCTGCAGCTATCGGAGTTCTTTGTGTCCATTTCCAACGAAACCACCCTCCCGCTCTTTACGTTCCTGAGTGCCGGATTGGTGAACATCTTTGTGCCAAGTGGTGGGGGGCAATGGGCCGTACAGGGTCCCATCGTGGTGGAGTCGGCCCTGCAATTGGGCGTACCGTTGAACAAGGTGGTGATGGCCCTGGCCTATGGCGATCAGCTTACCAACATGCTACAGCCGTTCTGGGCCTTGCCGTTGTTGGGCATCACAAAATTGAAGGCCAAGGAGATATTGCCCTACACCCTGATGGTGATGCTATTGGGGATGCTAGTGTTTGTATTGGGATTGTTATGGATGTAAAAAACCTCGTTCATAAAACTATAAACGAGGTTAGTCTAGGGTTAGGCTTACTAATTTTGACTTTCAAATAGTAACAATGATGAACAAATAGTTTAGATGGCGTCAAAATAGTATTTAAATATCTTGATTATTTGAGGACTATCAAATTAAAACGAGGATTTTAACACTTTAAACAGCCCCAAAATGTACTTGTTATCCAAGGAATTATGGTTTCCCAGCCCTGAAGCGGCGTCGCCCGAAGGCCTCTTGGCGGTAGGGGGCGACCTCTCGGTAGCGCGGTTGTTGTTGGCGTATCGTTCGGGCATTTTCCCGTGGTACGATGCCGGGGAACCCATCCTGTGGTGGTGCCCCGACCCGCGGATGGTGTTGTTTCCCGAAAAGTTGAAGGTAAGCAAGAGTTTACAGAAAACCATCAAGCGCGGGACCTTTGAAGTAACCTACAACCAGGCATTCCCCATGGTAATAGAAGCCTGTTCACAAGTGAAACGAAAAGGGCAACGGGGTACCTGGATTACTGCGGAAATGCGACAGGCCTACCAGCGATTGCACACCCTAGGGCATGCGCATTCGGTGGAAGTATGGCAAGCGGAACAGTTGGTAGGAGGCCTGTACGGGGTGGACTTGCCCCAACAACGTATCTTTTGCGGGGAAAGTATGTTCAGCCTTAAAAGTGATGCTTCCAAGGTGGGATTTTACCATTGGGTGCAGGAATTGAAGCGTAGGGATTATCGCCTCATCGATTGCCAGTTGTACACCGATCATCTGGCCAGTTTGGGAGCCGAGGAAATGCCCCGGGAGGTATTCCTGTCCTATTTGGGGTAAAACTGTTAAATCGACGGGGAAAATCAAGGTTTTTAGTATCTTGTCCTACTGATAAAAAACCACATTCCATGAAATTGTTCCGTACTTCATTGCTATACTTGGTATTGCTGGCTCTTTCGTTCTCGGTAAGTGCCCAAGAGGTATTGCCAAGAAACCTCACTAAAACCGAGGAAGGCCTTGTTTCCAGTTTCAAATTCCGCAGCAACCGCATGACCGATCCCCCTGCAGGCCCGGTGCGTACCATGGCCGAATGGGAGGAAATCGAGTATTTGGTGATTACCTGGGAACCCAATTTCGAGAACATCCTAAGTCAGATCGTGGCGGCCGCCGTACAGGAATGCAAGGTCATCATTACCACCCACAATGAAACTTCCGTAGCCAATTTTCTAACGGGTAACGGGGTAAGCCTTGCCAACGTAACCTTCATGGACGAAAACTGGGACAGCATCTGGATCCGCGACTACGGTGCCCAAACCATCTACAGCGACGATGTAGGCGAACGGGCCCTGATTGATTGGATCTACAACCGCCCCCGTCCCAACGACGATGTGATGCCTTCGGCCCATGCGTCCTTAGTGGGGATGCCCATTTACATCACCGACAGCGGCACCAACGATTTGGTGAATACTGGGGGCAACTTTATGTGCGACGGGATGGGAACGGCATTTGCCTCGAATTTGATTTTGAATGAAAATGCCGCAGGCAATCCCTATGGGGTAAGCCCGAAAACCGAGGAAGAGATTGACGACATCATGAATGCCTATATGGGCTTGGACCGGTACATCAAGATGCAGACCTTGCCCTATGACGTCATCCACCACATCGACATGCACATGAAACTCTTGGATGAGGAAACCCTCTTGGTGAGCCAGTATCCCGCGGGGGTAGCCGACGGACCACAGATTGAGGCCAACATTGAATACGTATTGAATAATTTTATGTCACCTTTTGGAACCCCCTACAAAGTGGAATGGATTCCTGCACCGCCCAGTACTTCGGGGGCGTATCCCGATACCGGAGGTTCGTACCGTACCTATACCAATTCGGTGTTCGTGAACCGTACCATCCTGGTGCCAACCTACCGTCCTGAAGTGGACACTCCGGCTTTGGCACAGTATCAGGAATTGTTGCCAGGCTACAATGTGGTGGGCATCGATGTGGACAATCCTGGGGAGAACATCATCGCCCTATTGGGGGCTATCCACTGCATCACCAATGCCATTGGGGTAGAGGATCCGTTATGGATCGTGCACCAGCCCATTGCCGAGGCCAATGTAAGCAGTACGGTCACCGTGGATGCAATGATCAAGCACAACAGCGGCATCAGTACGGCTTCCGTATTTTGGCGGGAAGCAGGGACAACCACCTATACCGAAGTACCCATGAGCTTTGTAAGCGACGACAACTGGACCGCCGATTTGACCATGCCTAGTGTGGCAGGGGAAGTGGAATACTACATCGCCGCCGAAGCCAATTCAGGCAAGACCATGACCCGGCCCATTGTGGCACCCGAGGGGTATTGGACCATTCAGGTGGGAAGCCTTTCCATCGAAGACTGGGCCGAGCAGCAGCTGCAGGGTCCTTATCCCAATCCGACCCGTGGAGCGGTGCATTTCAATTTGAACCAAATACCGGGACCTATCAAGGTGCGCATCCACAACCTCTTGGGGCAACAGTTGTATGAAACTACCTTGGATCAAGGTAATGGACAGTTGGATTTGAATTTGAATGCTGATTGGCGCGGTACTTTATTGGTCACCTTTGAAGGGGATTTTGGTAAAATTCACCGAAAAGTAATCAAGCTATAGCAGTTTTCAACGATTTTATTTGTTTTTTAAACAGGAAATCAGCACATTAGCGTCAGATTTTTCCCAAATTTGCCCCTTATGAAAGCTATCATTTCACTGTTCACCGTCTTTTTGTTGTGTGTCTCCTTAACCGTCAAGGCCCAGGAAAACCAAGGGATTGACGTTAACAAGGACATCGATTTGGCCAAGGTATACGAGCAGGTCATCAAGGAAGGTTATGGAACCCCTAAGGTGTATCTGGACCTCGCTAACGCCTACTATTTTGGTGGCGATTATGCCAACGCCAAGAAATGGTTCGAAAAGGTGTTCGAGACGGAGGAATTGACCACGGACATGGTGGTATTCCGTTACAAACAAAGCCTAAAGGCATTGAAGGAAGATATGGATGCCAATCCGTACCTAGCGGCCTTGGGCACCAACTAAGTTATACCTCTTTATGTCGGAAACATTCCACGATGTGGTCGTTGACCATGCCGGTGGCTTGCATGTGTGCGTAGACCACGGTTGATCCCACAAACTTAAATCCCCTTTTTTTCAAATCCTTGCTGATGGCATCACTGAGTGGGGTGGATGCCGGTACCTCTTTCAAGGATTTCCAGGTATTGTGGATGGGGGTGCCGTCCACGAACCCCCAGATATAGTTGCTGAAACTTCCAAACTCCTGCTGTACTTCCAAATAGACTTGGGCATTGGTGACTGCCGCCCTTACTTTCAGTTGGTTGCGGATGATGCCCGGGTCGTTGAGCAGGGATGTAATCTTGGCTTCGGAATAGCGTGCTATTTTATGGTAATCGAATTGGTCGAAGGCCCTACGGAAGTTTTCCCTTTTTCGCAGCACGGTAATCCAACTAAGGCCCGCCTGAAAGGTTTCCAGGGTTAGGAATTCAAACAAGAGGGCATCGTCCTTTACAGGCACTCCCCATTCTTCGTCGTGGTAGGATACGTAAAGAGAGTCGTCCCCACACCAACCGCAGCGTATTTTCATGGAAGTGAATTTTCAGCAAGATAGTATTTTATTCCTGTCCTGGAAAGAGGTAAGTGATGGTCCCTAGTTGCTTGGGTTTGTCGCCTTGGGTATTGAACCGCGATTCGTTGGCATAAGCCAGGGCCTCGTCAATAAGGCAACCGTTGGCAGTTGTGGAAAGGGTTCCGTTGTAATTGGCTTTGGTGACCTTGCCAAGGGCATTCACTTCGATGGAAATGACAATTTTACCGCTTCCCTCACAGGTATAGACCGGATTGGGAAGGTAAAGGGCCGTACGATTCACCAATTGGTAGGTCATCGTAGTTTTTCGATTCACGGATTTGGCAGAGGTCTTGGCTTTTTTCTTGGCGGCCTCCGCCAAGGTTCTCTTGGTTTTCTGCAATTCTTTTTGGGCTTGGTTGAAATCGGTTTTCACGCCCATCCCGTCCCAGTCGAGGTTTTGGGTTTCTTCGCTTTCCGACTCGTCGAAGGGGGCATTGCGCTCGTTCTCTACTTCGCGGATGAAGGTTTCCGCTTCGTTATAAGCAGTGTTGGTCTTCACCACCGCCTGTTCCTGGGGCGTTGCCAAGGCCAACGGCTCTTCCTCGGGCAGTAGCTCGGTGTATTCCACCGGTACGGTTGTGACCTCAGGTGTTGGGTTTCCGTCCAGCTTAACCAGTAACAACAAGAGGATCAAATTGCCCACAAGCAGACTGGTTACCAAGAAAGCCTTGTATGAATAGTTAAAGTTCACGGTGCAAAATGAAGGAATTTTCTGTTTATATACTAGCCTGTTAATGAAGCTTTAACGTTTTTCACGGAGTTTTTAGCATCCCTTCAAAGGTTTCAGGGGTTACGGCATCTCGCACCGAAAATTCCCCAATACGCGTGCGGCGCAAGGCCGATAGGTGTGCCCCATTGTTGAGGGCCTTGCCAAAATCGTGTGCCAAGGAACGGATGTAGGTGCCCTTGCTGCACACCACTCGGAATTGCACGTTGGGCATTTCGATTTGGGTGATTTCGAACGCTGAAATGGTTACTTTGCGGGACGATACTTCCACCGATTCGCCTTTACGGGCCAATTCGTACAGCCGTTTCCCATCTTTTTTAATGGCAGAGAATACGGGTGGTTGTTGCATGATGTCCCCTACAAAGGATTGTACTGCTTTGTGAATGGCGCCTTCGGTAATGTTCTGTGTATCGAAGGTTTGGTCGATTTCCGTTTCCAAGTCGTAACTGGGGGTGGTGGCACCCAGGGTAATGGTGCCGGTGTATTCCTTTTCCTGGGCCTGAAAGGTTTCGATCTTTTTGGTGAACTTCCCGGTACAGAGGATGAGCAATCCCGTGGCCAAGGGATCGAGGGTGCCTGCATGCCCTACCTTAATCTTTTTCAGTTGAAATTCCTTCCGCAGCAACCACCGTACTTTGTTCACCACTTGAAAGGAGGTCCATTCCAAGGGTTTGTCGATGAGTAGGACCTGTCCTTCTTGGTAGGCTTCCCCCGTCATACTAGATTATGGTAAGTTGTTTTATGAAATAATGGATGAGCAGGATGATGACCCCAGCTGCGATGCGGTAGTACCCAAATAGTTTAAAACCGTGCTTTTGCAGGTAGTTGATGAAGGTTTTGATGGCAATCATGGCCACCACAAAGCCCACCACATTGCCAACAATCAGCAAGGTAACTTGTTGCGAGGACAGTTGAAATCCGGCATCGTAATAATCATACGATTTCTTAACGGTGGCCCCCAGCATGGTAGGAATGGCCAGAAAGAAGGAAAACTCGGCGGCTACGGTACGGGACAGTTTTTGGGTCATCCCCCCCACGATACTGGCTCCGCTGCGTGACACTCCGGGGATCATGGCCAAGCATTGAAAAAATCCAATCTTAAGAGCGGTTCGGTAGGAGATTTCCGTTTCGGAACCGTCGCCAAACCAATCGTCAACTTTCAAGAGGATGACACCCCCAATAATAAGGGAGACGGCTACGGTAATGGGGTTCTCCAAGAGACTATCGATAAAATCGTTCAACAATAGTCCCAAAACCACGGCGGGCAAAAAACCTACCAGTAGTTTGTAGTAAAAGTTCACGGACTGGAAAAACCGTTTGAAATAAAGGACTACTACGCTCATGATGGTCCCCAATTGGATGACAATGGTAAAGAGTTTGGTGAAGTCCTCATGGGCAATTCCAAAAAAGGAGGAAGCCACAATCATGTGCCCGGTGGAGGAAACCGGGAGGAATTCGGTAATCCCTTCAATAATACCCAGGACAATCGCTTGGAGAAGGTCCATAGATTAGTCTTCCTTATTGGGGTTGAGGAGGATGGCATAGACCTCGATGCCAAACCCGATGAGGATAAAAGCTGGAGCCAAACGGATGCGGCGCCAACTGTAGATGTCTGGGTTGAATACGTTGGGATCGTCACTGCCCCCGCCTACCATAAGGATGAAACCCAAGGCGATAACGGCTGCCCCAATGAGCATGAAACGGTAGTTCTTTTTTTCGAATATGAATCCCCCTTTTCTAGCTTCCTCTTTTCTTTTTTTCTCTCCCATGGTGTTTTGAATGGACTTGCAAGTTAGGCAATAAATTAATAATAGAGTTCGTCGGTACGTAGGTTCAAAAAGCGCTGGGTGGCAAAGAAGGTGCTCAACCAACTAATGAGTACCCCCATCAGAAATACAAAAAGAAAGAGACCACCAATGAGCAGGGGGTCTTCCATAAAGCGCATCTGCGGAAACGTATGATCCAAGTAATACAGGATGGCTGCAATGCCCAAAATGGCCAACAAGGCCCCTACAATCCCCAATTTGATGCTGCGCCAAATGAAGGGACGGCGTATGAAGCCTTTGGTAGCTCCCACCATTTGCATGGTTTTGATGGTGAAACGCTTTGCGTAAACGGAAAGGCGAATGGAACTGTTGATAAGCAACACGGCGATGAACAGGAACACCGCACTGATGATGAGCACCCAAAAACTGATTTTCTTGATGTTGTCGTTCAGGAGTACAATGAGGGGACGGTCGTAGACCACGTCGTCCACAAAGTCCTTGGTTTGGATTTCGTTCTGGATTTCTTCAAGCTTGGTGGGCGATACGAAGTCGGCCAAAAGATACACATCAATACTATTCTGCAGGGGGTTGTACCCCAAAAACTCCATGAAGTTTTCCCCAATGGTGGCGCTGTGTTCCTCGGCGGCCTGTTCCTTGGATACGAAGGTGGCACTTTTGGTGTATTCGGCCAGGGCCAGGCTCTGCTGGAGTTGATCGATTTCCACCTGTTTGGCAGTGTCCTTCAGGAATACCGTAAGGGCAATTTTTTCTTTGAAGTGATCGGCTACCTTCTTGCTGTTCAATACCAGAAGCCCTAAAAGTCCCAATAAAAACAATACGAGTGAAACGCTGATGACTACGGAAAGGTAGGAAGAAAGGAGGCGGCGTTTTTGGTATTTCTCGAAGGAAGAGGCCATAGGTTGTGCAATCGTGGTGTAAAAGTACCAATTTTTTTGAGCTGTAATAGTACAACGTTTAAAGATTCCCGAATCTTGTGATAACTTTGTGATTGTTTCAAAAAAAGCACCCGTTATTAAAGCCGTATTGAAAGCCTTGAAAATCTCCCGACCCGGATTGTGGTTTCCCACGGTATGGATTTATGTGGTGCCCTTTAGTTTTGAAAACCGGTTTTGGGAGTCATGGCTTTTTTGGCTGGGGTTCTTCTTCGTCACTTTTCCCCTCAACTATTTAGTGTATGGGCTGAACGACTACAACGACGTTAAGGCCGATGCCGTAAACCCTAGAAAAGGCAATTATTTGTTCGGGGCAAAATACTCAGAAAAGGATTTGTCCAGCGTTCCCAAACGGATTGTTTGGCTGGTGTTGCCTTTCGTGGTCTTTTTTTCTTGGTATTCCGGTTGGACGATGCTGGGGTTATTGGCCTTCATGATTGGGGTGAATGTACTGTACAACTTCAAACCCTTTCGATTGAAGGAGCGCCCCCCCTTTGAAATTGTGATCCAAGTGGGGTATGTGTTTGTGGCTTTTTTCAGCACGGAATTGAATGGCTTGCAGCAAATCCCATGGCAAACGGTTTTGTATTTGTCCCTTTTCGCCTTTCAGGCGCACATTGCAGGGGAAATCATGGACTTGGAACCGGACCGCCTGGCGGGAAAACGCACAACTGCTACGCTCTTGGGAAGGCAAAAAACCAAAGGGGTCATGCTGGTCCTGTTGTTGCTGGAAGTGTACCTCCTCTATTTCTGGTTTCAGGATGCGGTACTGGCTGGGTTTTTAGCCGTGTTCTCCGGTTGGCTCGTACTGGACCTTTTCTTTATTTTCAAAGGAAAGCCTTATACCCTTTGGCAAATGAAACTCTTTGGTTGGGCCATGAACGGGGTGGCGTTCGCCTCCATGTTGTGGGTACTGTATTCGGGCAAGTTGATGCATCCTGTTTTTTAGGCTCTTTCGCTTAAGACTTCGCCCAAGAAATCTTAAATTTGCCCTTTCTTAGCAAAGAACCCATGGGCAAGTATCATTTTAACGATATCGAACGAAAATGGCAAAAGTTTTGGGCAAAAAACCAAACCTTTAAAGCCGACAACCACAGTGCACTCCCCAAGTACTACGTGCTGGACATGTTTCCTTACCCTTCTGGGGCCGGGTTGCACGTGGGGCATCCATTGGGGTACATTGCCAGTGATATCTATGCCCGGTACAAACGCCACAAAGGGTTTAATGTGTTGCACCCCATGGGCTACGACTCGTTTGGCTTGCCGGCCGAGCAGTACGCCATCCAAACGGGGCAGCACCCCCGAAAAACCACTGAGGAGAACATTGCCCGGTACCGGGAACAGTTGGACAAAATAGGCTTCAGTTTCGATTGGAGCCGGGAAGTCCGTACCTCGGACCCTGCCTATTATCGATGGACCCAATGGATTTTCATCCAGTTGTTTGAAAGCTGGTACGACCAGGAGGTAGACAAAGCACGACCCATCAGCGACTTGATTGCTAAGTTTGCTGCGGAAGGGAATGCTCAAATACAGGCCGCTTGTGATGCCGAGACCCCTATTTTTTCTGCGGCAGATTGGAATGGTTTTGCTGCGGAAAAGCAACAAGAAATACTTTTAAAATACCGCCTCACTTATTTGGCCGAAACCGAAGTAAATTGGTGTCCTGCCTTGGGCACAGTCTTGGCCAACGACGAAATCGTGAACGGCGTCTCTGAGCGCGGCGGCCATCCCGTAGTACGCAAAAAAATGATGCAGTGGAGCATGCGTATCACAGCCTATGCCCAACGCCTGTTAGATGGATTGCAAAAAATTGATTGGCCCCAACCCTTGAAGGATTCCCAAATCAATTGGATTGGGCGAAGTGAGGGCGCTTCGGTGCGATTTAAAGTGAAGGACTATGGGGACTGGATCGAAGTGTTCACCACCCGCCCCGACACCATTTTTGGGGTGAGCTTTATGACCTTGGCTCCGGAACACGAATTGGTAGCAAAAATCACCACCCCGGCGCAAAGTGCAGAGGTTACCACATACATCGAAGCCACATCCAAACGCAGTGAGCGCGAACGCATGGCCGATGTGAAAACCATTTCAGGGGTTTTTACCGGGGCCTATGCCGAGCATCCCTTTACCGGGGAAGCCATTCCTATTTGGATTGGCGATTACGTGCTGGCGGGCTACGGAACGGGTGCCGTGATGGCGGTACCTTGTGGCGACCAACGCGACTACGATTTTGCCAAGCATTTCCACTTGCCCATTCCCAACATCTTTGGAGGGGTGGATGTTAGCGAGGAAGCCTTTTCCGACAAGGAGAATACGATTATTGCTAACAGTGACTTTATTTCTGGACTTCCCTACAAACAGGCCACCAAAAAAGTGATTGCCGAATTGGAAAACATAGGTCAGGGGAAAGGCAAGATCAATTACCGTTTGCGGGATGCGGTGTTCAGTAGGCAGCGTTATTGGGGAGAGCCATTTCCAGTGTATTACCAAAACGGTTTGCCACAGATGATCGATGCCCAACACCTCCCCCTCACCCTGCCCGATGTGGAGAAATACCTCCCCACCGAGGAAGGCGAACCTCCTTTGGGACGTGCCACCGTTTGGGCATGGGACACTGACAAAAATGCGGTGGTAGCCAATGAACTGATTGATGAAAAAACGGTCTTCCCTTTGGAATTGAACACCATGCCCGGTTGGGCCGGGAGCAGCTGTTACATGTTCCGGTACATGGATGCCCGTAACGAGAAGGAGTTGGCCTCGAAAGAGACTTTGGACTATTGGCAGAACGTCGACCTGTATTTGGGCGGAAGCGAACACGCCACAGGGCATTTATTGTACACCCGCTTCTGGACCAAGTTTCTATACGACCGCGGTTATTTTGCCGTAGACGAACCCGCCAAGAAACTCATCAACCAAGGAATGATCTTGGGAGAGAGTGCGTTTGTCTTTAGGATTGAGGGTACAAACAAGTTGATTTCGTCAAACATGAAAGGAAATAACAATATTCAACCCATTCATGCAGATGTTTCATTAGTCAACCTCCAAAATGAATTGGACATCGAAGCCTTTAAAAATTGGCGCCCCGAATTTCAGGATGCGGAGTTCATTACTGAAGAGGATGGCACTTTTAATGTCTCCCGCGAAGTCGAAAAAATGTCCAAGTCCAAGTACAACGTCGTCAACCCCGACGACATCTGCCAGCAGTACGGGGCCGATACCCTGCGCATGTACGAAATGTTCTTGGGCCCCTTGGAACAGGCCAAACCTTGGAGCACGGCCGGGATTACGGGCGTGCACAGTTTCCTCAAAAAGCTCTGGAAACTCTATCACGGTGCCGACGGGGAGACTTTTACAGTGAGTGATGGGCCCGCTTTCAAGGACAGCTTGAAAATCCTCCACAAGACCATCAAGAAGGTGGAAGAGGACATTGAAAACTTCAGTTTCAATACGTCGGTGTCTACGTTTATGATTGCCGTCAACGAACTCACCACCCAAAAATGCAACGCTCGCGAAGTATTAGAGCCTTTGGCCGTCCTCATTTCGCCCTATGCGCCCCACATCGCGGAAGAGCTATGGAGCCTCCTGGGTCATGAAGGCAGTATCGCCAGGGTGCCTTTTCCGAAATTCGATGCCCAACATTTGGTGGAAAGCAGCAAGGAATACCCAGTATCCTTCAACGGGAAAATGCGTTTTACGATGGAACTTCCTTTGGACCTCACCCATGCCGAAATCGAAGCGGCCGTTTTGGCTCACGAAAAGACCCAAGAACAGTTGCAAGGGCGTATTCCTAAAAAAGTGATTGTGGTGCCTGGAAAGATCATCAACATCGTAGGCTAACAGCAGTGCATTTTGTCGAAATGGCAGTTTTTAAAAAGGGCAAACTTTTTGCTGAAGGATCGTTATCTTTAATTCATTAATTGAAAAACATGTTAGGATACTATTTGATTGCCGGAGTTATTTTTATTGCAAGCTTGTACGTAAGCAACCGGCTTAAAAGCAAATTCAAGAAATACTCCCAAATCCATTTGCAGAATGGCATGAGCGGGAAAGAGATTGCCGAAAAGATGTTGGCAGACCATGGCATTAGGGATGTACAGGTGGTTTCGGTACCGGGACAGCTGACCGATCATTACAACCCTGCCAATAAAACCGTGAACTTGAGCGAACCTGTTTACCATCAGCGCAACGCTGCTGCAGCTGCCGTCGCGGCGCACGAATGTGGCCACGCGGTACAACACGCCACGGCTTATAGCTGGTTGAAAATGCGTTCGGCCATTGTGCCTGCCGTAGGTATTGCCAGTAAGCTGTCTACCTTCATCATCATGGCCGGACTGGTCATGAACGTCCTTCATTTTATGGGGGCACTCGGAAACACGGTCTTCTTGATTGGTATTGTGTTGTTTGCAGTAACCACAGCTTTTGCTTTCATCACCTTACCCGTAGAATACGATGCCAGCAATAGGGCCTTGGCTTGGCTGCAAAATAACCATGTGGTAACCCAGCAGGAATATGCCGGGGCCAAAGACTCCCTTAAGTGGGCGGCACGAACCTACGTAGTGGCAGCTTTGGGATCGTTGGCCATGCTACTGTATTACATCAGCATTTTTATGGGAAGGGACTAAATAAAAAAAACCCAATAAAAAAAGCCGCTTGAAATCCAAGCGGCTTTTTTTAACCAGCTACGTTATTGGGATTGTAGCCCAGGTAGGGCACGTGCTTTTCCTTGAATTCGATACCGTAGGTTTTCAACTCTTTCAAAATAGGTTCGTACACTTCTTTGGTGATGGGAAGCTGCACCCCAGGGTTGGTAATTTCACGGTTCAGGATTTTAAGGGCTGCAATGGCTACAGGAAGCCCCACGGTTTTGGCCATGGCTGTGAAGGTTTGGTCTTCCCCAATAAGGACCATGTTACTGTCTATTTGTTTCTTCTGTCCCTCCAATTCGTAACCAAATTTATGGTACATCACGATCATGTCCTTATCGTCCGGTTTGAGGGTCCACTTATCCATGAGTATTTTCTGAAGGGCCTGTGCGGGGGTCGCGTTTTTAAGTCCGATCTTTTTGTTCGAATTGAAAAGGTCGAGCTCTTCCAGCTTGCCCCACATCAAATCGTCTTGGTCTATTTTGAGATTATGGCGCAGTTTCAGCTCTACCGAATCGGTTGGGGAATAGGGAAGAAAGAGATTCACAAACGCACGATACGACAAGTCTTCCGAGTGTGGGATGGTATAGCCATCGTCCGTCATGCCCAGTTGCACAAACATGTTCCACGCTTTGCTAAATCCTACATGGCGCATGGTGCCCCTGTAAAGTGTTAGAATGTCTTCCAAGCCATAGATGCTTCGGTATTTCAGCGAATTGCGGTTGGCATAGGCTTCAAACCTCCCATAGCCTTCAATGTCCATGAATTCGGTACGCCGGAACAGGCGATGGTAGGGGATGTATTTGTAGGTGCCTTCCTGGATAAATTCGGCAGCGCCCCCTTGCCCTGCCAGGACCACATTGCGCGGGTTCCAGGTAAATTTGTAGTGCCATAGGTTGTCGTCACTTTCGGGCGCAATCAGCCCTCCCGTAAACGATTCGAACAACAGCATTTTTCCGCCGGCATCACGGATGCGGTCAATAACCTGCATGGCACTCATGTGGTCGATTCCTGGGTCTACCCCAATTTCGTTCATGAAGACCAAGCCTTTTTCCCTTACGGCACCGTCCAGTGCCATCATTTCCTTGCTAACATAGGAAGCTGTGACCATGTGCTTTCCGTAGTGGAGGCAATCCATGGCAGCTTCCATGTGTAGGTGGGCAGGGAGCATGGAAATAACCAAGTCGTTTTGCGGAATGATTTCGGCACGTTGCTTTTCATCAAAAACATCGAACAAGATGCCCTTGGCATGGGAGTGTCCTTGAGTGAATTTTTGGGCACTTTCCTCAGAAAGGTCACCTATGGTAATAAAAAGATTTTCAGAAGGAGCTTTGTCCAATAAATATTGAATGAGGCTGGTAGCCGACCTACCGGCTCCGATGATTAAGATGTGGCGCATCCGGCTGATTTTTTCGTACTTTTGAAGGCACGTATTTTAAAGACGAAAGTACTAAAATGGATCGGGAACCTATGAACAATTTCGACAAAAAAATTGTGGTAATCGCTAGCCTTTTGGGAGCCATTACCATAGCGATCGGAGCCTTTGGTGCCCACGGTCTCAAAAAGCTGGTGGCTGCTTCCAGCATAACGAGCTTTGAGACGGGAGTGCGGTACCAGATGTATCATGTATTGGCCCTTTTGATGGTAGGATGGATTGCCCAAATCCCACACGCCACAAAAAAGTGGACGGTACGATTTTTCTTACTGGGCACACTCTGTTTTTCAGGGTCTATTTATGTGTTGGCCTTAAAGGACTATCTACCCATTTCGGTAGGTTTTTTGGGGCCTGTCACTCCTTTGGGAGGGCTACTGTTTATTCTAGGTTGGTTGCGTTTAGGATACGGAATGTACAGGAAGGATAGGGTATAATTTTCAACTTTTTGAGCGGTTTTCCAAGTAAGTTTTTTTAATTTTGCACACACAACAAACGCAACATTATGGTAGATAACGGCCAAGCTACGAAAACGATTTCGTTGGAGCCCTACGGAATCCAAGGCGCAACAGTAAAATACCAACTCTCTGCTGAAGAACTTCACAACGAAACCATAAAAAAAGGACAAGGGAAAGAAGCAAATACCGGAGCCCTTGCCGTCAATACAGGCGAATTTACTGGACGCTCCCCAAAGGACCGTTTTATTGTAAAGGATGCCATCACCGAAGAACGCGTATGGTGGGGAAATATCAACATTCCCTTCGATCCGGGGATGTTTGATCAACTCTACAACAAAGTAACTGCTTACCTCTCCAACAAGGAAGTATTTGTTAGGGATAGCTACGCGTGCGCCGATCCCAATTACCGATTAAACATTCGTGTCATTACCGAATACCCTTGGAGCAATTTGTTTGCCTACAACATGTTTCTTCGACCAGAAGATGGGGAATTGAATCAATTCGATCCTGAATGGTTGGTGGTAAATGCTCCTGGTTTTATGGCAAACCCCGATATAGACGGCACCCGCCAGCACAATTTTGCCATCCTTAACTTTACCAAAAAAATTGCACTTATTGGGGGCACAGGATATACGGGTGAAATCAAAAAAGGAATTTTTTCATCCTTGAATTTTATACTTCCGGTATATAAAAATACTCTTCCCATGCACTGTTCTGCCAATGTAGGGGAAGACGGGGAAACGGCCATTTTCTTTGGGCTTTCAGGTACAGGAAAGACGACCCTGTCCGCCGATCCGGATCGTAAGCTAATTGGCGATGATGAGCACGGCTGGACCGCAGAGAATACCGTTTTTAATTTTGAAGGAGGCTGCTACGCCAAAGTCATCAACCTTTGCGAGGAAAATGAACCCGATATTTTCAGGGCCATCCGTCCTGGAGCCATTCTAGAAAATGTGATTATGGACGAAAACGGGGAAGTGGATTTTTCGGATACCACCATTACCCAGAACACACGGGTAAGCTACCCCCTAGATCATATTGACAACATCCAAATGCCTTCAATAGGAAGGAACCCCAAAAATATTTTCTTTTTGACCGCCGATGCTTTTGGGGTGTTGCCCCCAATTTCAAAACTATCCCCGGGGCAGGCTGCGTATCACTTCATCAGTGGGTATACGGCGAAGGTGGCGGGTACCGAGGCGGGTATTGACGAGCCGGTGCCCAGTTTCTCTGCTTGTTTTGGAGCGCCTTTCATGCCGCTGCACCCAACACTATATGCCGAAATGTTGAGCAAAAAAATGCAAGAAGCAGGGGTGCATGTGTGGTTGGTGAACACCGGTTGGACTGGCGGCCCCTACGGCGTAGGTACCCGAATGAAACTGAAGTATACCCGTGCCATGATCACGGCGGCATTAGACGGTTCCTTGGAAGCCTCCAATAAAGACAACTACCACATTCATTCGGTTTTTGGAGTACAGCAACCTCGAACTTGCCCTAATGTTCCTACCGCTGTTTTAAGCCCAAGGACAACTTGGAACAATGACGAAGCTTATTACAAAACGGCCCATAAACTGGCCAATTCTTTTAAGGAGAATTTCAAAAAGTTTGAATCCTATGCCAATGAGCAAATCCTTAAGGGAGGACCATTGGTATGATTTAGGTTAGTGATTTATTTCAGAAAAAGGGCGGTCCAATTGGGCCGCCCTTTTTTGTTCTGAAATAACCTAAATGGTAAAGGGATTATTTTTTGCCGTTTACTTCCTTGATGTACTTTTCCAGCGCCATGGTCATGGAAGGGGTCTCGGGGGTAGGGGCTTTGATGTCTACCCGCAACCCACAGTCGGTGGCAGCTTTGATGGTGGTATTCCCAAACACAGCAATACGGGTTTCGTTTTGCTTGAAATCGGGGAAATTCTCGAAGAGTGATTGGATACCACTAGGGCTGAAAAATACCAAGATATCGTAGTACACGTCACGAAGGTCGGATAGGTCGCTCACCACGGTTTTGTAAAAAGTTCCTTGCTTCCAGTTCACCCCCAGTTCGTTGAGCACTTCAGGAGCTTCGGGCTTCAATTTGTCGGAGGAAGGCAACAGGAACGATTCCGTTTTGTATTTTTTGATGAGGGGCGCTAAATCGGAAAAGGTACGTTTGCCCACATAGATTTTTCGCTTGCGGTACACGACGTATTTCTGAAGGTAAAAGGCCACAGCTTCACTTTGGCAGAAATATTTCATGGTATCCGGAACCTTGAAGCGCAATTCTTCGGCAATCCTGAAAAAATGATCTACTGAATTTCTACTGGTAAGGATGATGGCCGTGTAATGGTTAAGGTCTATTTTTTGTGCTCGAACCTCTTTACTCGAAACGCCTTCGACATGGATAAACGGCCTAAAATCAATTTTCACCTTTTGTTTTTCAATCAAATCAAAATAGGGAGAATTCTCAACTTTAGGCTCTGGCTGAGAAACCAAAATAGTTTTCACCTTCATACGCGTCAATTTTTTTATTTCCTAAAATTTTACCCATACCATATACAATAGGATATAGGGTGCAATTTCAAGTGCGCAAAGATACAAAATAAAATAGAAGATGTTTTGTAAAATTGAAGTGCCGTTTCTTTTTGCGCTGGAAAACAATGCAATGGCATAAAATAGGGCGATGCAAGAAGCTAAGATGGGGATGATGGCACCAGTTGTAGGGATCGAAAAAAACAAGAGCAGGGATGCTGCATATACGAAGAGGGATATCAAATTGGTGTAACTCAGTTTTTCATAGAGATACCGATTTACAAGGGGCTCAATGTTCATGGTGTGGGCAATCAACTTCTCGAGGTAATAACGAAAGGTCACAAACACAAAAAAACCCGTAGCGATTTGAAGAAATAACCAGGGATTTGCCCCACGCACTTCTGGGTTTTTGGCGGTAAGGGTAATGTACAGAAAAAGGGAGAAGGAGCACACTTGTACGCCAAAAAGTAGCAGATTGAAAGGATGCCTTATCTCATCGCTCTTTCCTTCAAGGGCAAAATACCGGTCGGTTAGGGGTAATTGGATGAATTCCAAAAACCGTTTGGGATACAAGACCCTGGCACATGCCAATAGTACAAAAATCCCAACAAACAGAAGGGTGGGCCAATAAGGCGCGTCGATATGACGGGGTTCTAATTGCATGTTTTTGTGGCTTTAAAAATAGCGTAATTTTTTCGGGTAGATCCCTCTTGGAAGTACAAAAAAAATGCAACACCATGGGTGATAAAATTTTCTTAATTGGTCAATTGGGGCGTCTTACGATTCTTAAAAAAGAGGTACATTTGCCCAAAAGAGGAGCATGCCCAGCGCCCTGGTGGTGATACCAACATACAACGAGATCGAGAACATTGAAAAACTGCTTCGCAATGTTTTTTCTTTACAACGCTCTTTTCATGTATTGGTGGTAGACGATCAATCGCCCGACTTAACGGCGCTAAAGGTAAAGGAACTGATGGAGGAGTTTCCCCTGCAACTTTTTTTACTGGAGCGAAAGGGGAAAATGGGATTGGGAACCGCTTACATCGCTGGATTTAACTGGGCATTGGAACGAAAATACGATTACATCTTTGAAATGGATGCCGATTTTTCCCATAACCCAAACGATTTGATCCGCTTGTTCAATGCCTGTGAAAAGGAAGGCTACGATGTGTCCATAGGTTCTCGTTACAAAACGGGGGTTAATGTGGTAAACTGGCCCATGAGCCGTGTGCTGCTGTCTTGGATGGCCTCTAAATATGTGCGTTTCATCACAGGGATGCACATTGCCGATACAACCGCAGGGTTTGTGTGTTACCGTCGTGCGGTACTGGAACACTTGCGTCTCGACAAAATACAATTTGTTGGGTATGCCTTTCAGATAGAGATGAAATTTAAGGCGTACCTTAGTAAATTCAAGATAGTGGAGGTGCCGGTCATCTTTACCGACCGTACCAAGGGGGAATCCAAAATGAACAAACGTATCATTTCCGAAGCCATCTTTGGGGTCATCTCCATGAAATTGAAAAGCTTATTCAAAACCTACGAAATATGATAAGGACGGTGCTGATTAAAAATGCGAACCTGGTAAACGAGGGGAAGGTGTTCAATGGCGATTTACTGATTGAGGGCGATCGCATAGCCGACATTTCCGAAAGCATCAGTTCCAAATCGTCCAATACCCTGGTAATTGAAGCCGACGGGCTCTTCTTGCTGCCCGGGATGATCGACGATCAGGTCCATTTCAGGGAGCCGGGCCTTACCCACAAGGCCACCATCGAAACCGAATCCAAAGCGGCGGTAGCAGGGGGGATTACCTCTTTTATCGAAATGCCCAATACCATTCCGCAGGCAACCACTATCGAATTGTTGGAAGAAAAATTTTCAAGGGCAGCAGAAACGTCCTGGGCTAACTATTCGTTCATGTTTGGTGGTACTAACGACAATTTGGAGGAAATCCTGAAAGTAGACCCCGCCAAAGTGGCTGGGTTGAAATTGTTTTTGGGCTCTTCTACCGGAAATATGCTGGTGGACAATCCAAAATCCCTTGAAGCCATTTTCAGCAAAACGCCTTTGATCATCTCGACGCATTGTGAAGACGAAGGCACCATCAAAAAGAATCTGGAAACCTCCCTGGCCCAGTATGGAGAAGACATCCCAGTTTCGCTTCACCCCTTCATCCGAAGCGAAGAGGCCTGCTACCTGTCCTCGTCCAAAGCAGTGGAATTGGCCAAAAAAACTGGGGCAAGGTTGCACGTATTTCACCTTTCCACAGCCAAAGAAACCCAATTGTTCCAAAAAAAGAAATCGCTCGCCGACAAGAAAATCACCGCCGAGGTGTGCATCCACCACCTTTGGTTTTCCGATGAAGACTATGCCACAAAGGGCAACAAAATAAAATGGAACCCTGCGGTAAAAACAGCCAAGGACCGCGATGGCCTTTGGAAGGCCTTGTTGGACGACCGCATCGATGTCATTGCTACCGATCATGCTCCGCACACCTTAGAGGAAAAGCAACAAGGCTATACCAAGGCTCCTTCTGGAGGGCCCCTAGTGCAACATGCTTTGGTGGCACTCTTGGAAATGCATCATCGAGGGAAAATACCTTTGGAAAAAATCGTAGAGAAGTTTGCACACAATCCCGCCCTCTTGTTCGAAATCAAGGACCGGGGCTATTTGCGGAAAGGCTACAAAGCCGATTTGGTACTGGTGGACCTCAATGCCCCCTGGACCGTGAACAAGGAAAACATCCTGTACAAATGCGGCTGGTCGCCTTTTGAGGGGACTGTATTCAAATCGAGGGTCACCCATACCTTTGTGAACGGACAATTGGCCTACGAACATGGGAAGTTTCCCAACAGGACCCATGGCGAACGCTTAACCTTCAACCGGTAATGAAACGATGGCTATACATATTGGTGCTCCTCAGCATTATTTCCTGTCAGGATGTGAAATGGCCCGATAAGCCCAAAAACCTCATCCCCAAGGAAACCATGGTCGAGATTTTGGCCGAATCCTACACCGGAAATGCAGCACGTAGTGTCAAAAATCGAGTCATCCGTGATGCAGGCATCCACTTGGACTCCCTAATTTATAGCAAATACGGGGTCGATAGCTTGTCCTTCGCGCAAAGCAATACCTACTACGCCTCCCAATTGAACGAGTATCTGGACATCATGAAACGGGTAGAAGCAAAATTGGAGGCAAAAAAGGCCCTCATCGATACGACCTTGGCCCAGGAAACCCAAAAACGACAAGACAGTCTTAAAGCTTACCGCGAAGCACAGATTCGACAAAGCGATTCCCTCCGCAAGGCAGTTCAGGACTGATCTTTTTGATACGCCGAAGCTACCCTTTTTATCGTTAAGTCAATAGGCGTGAAGTTAGCTCCCAATGCGGTTTGAATTTTAGAACTGCTATAGTTGGAATGGGTGAATAGCGATCGTACGGTGGCTTTCAATAACCTGCGTTTGGTGCCAAACAGCTTGCTCGACCACCCATCCAGGGTGCTTAGTGCCATTAAGAGCATTTTGGAAGCTTTTTTCTTTGGAGCAGGCTTCCCAAAGGCGTTGGAAAACAATTCCAATAGGCGGGCATAGGAAAGGTTTTCGGCCACCAAGACAAACTGTTCGTTGTGGATGTTGCTTTTCATCAAGCCAATCATAATAGTGACCACATCCCGTACGTCTACAAAACCGGTGCCGCCATCGGTAACGTAATGCACGCCCTTGGCAGCGCGTTGTACAATCACACCACTTCCGGAGTTCCAATACCCTTCGCCCAAGATCACCCCCGGGTTCACAATCACCACCTTTAAACCCTCTTGGGAGCTGCGCCACACCTCCATCTCGGCGCCGTACTTGGTAATGGCATACACACTGTTGCGATCCTCTGGGTTCCAGGCACTGTGTTCATCCATGAAGGCCGTGGCCTCGACAGGATGCCCCAAGGTAGCAATGGAGCTCACGTAGCACAGTTTTTCAACCTGGAAATGCAAACAGAGGTTTACCACATTCGCTGTACCTTCGATGTTGGCTTTTTTCAGGGCTTGGTAATGTTTGGGGTTAAAACTGATAAATGCCGCGCAGTGATACACTTGGGTAATGCCCTCAAAGGCTTGGGTTAAGGCCGGAAGGTCGGTGAGGTTGGCTTCCACCCATTCGATTCGTTGGTACAGCACTTCAGGGGCATCGGTATAGGACAAAAACACGGTTTGCACCGACAGCAAGTCGCTCGACTTGCGATGGGTAGCCCGCACCTTGGGGTGCTCCTGCAGTAAGTGGTAGAGCAGGTGTGCCCCCACCAAACCGGTTCCGCCTGTCACTAGTATCATGTTACGAAAGTACTCTTTTTTGGCGGAAACTTTCGCAATTGAAAAGGGCCAACTATCTTTGCAAGCAAATCCTTGATGATGCTGAAAAACTTTATCGAAGAACTCTCTTGGCGCGGCATGGTACACGACGTGATGCCCGATACCGAAGCACACCTCAACGAAACCCTCCGCAGTGCCTATGTGGGGTTCGACCCTACGGCCGATTCGCTGCACATTGGCAACCTGGTTCCCATTATGTTGTTGGCCCATTTCCAACGTTGCGGGCACCGGCCCATTGCCTTGGTGGGCGGTGCTACGGGCATGATTGGCGATCCCTCGGGGAAATCCAGCGAGCGCAACCTTTTGGATGAGGCTACCCTTCGGCACAACCAGGAATGCGTCAAAAACCAACTCTCCCAGTTCTTGGACTTTACTTCAGGAGCTGAAAACCAAGCGCTCATGGTCAACAACTACGATTGGATGAAGGAGTTCAGCTTTTTAGACTTTATCCGCGACGTGGGGAAGCACATCACCGTTAACTACATGATGGCCAAGGACTCGGTCAAAAACCGCATTGCGGGCGAGGGCAGCGAAGGCATGTCCTTTACGGAGTTTACCTACCAATTGGTACAGGGGTACGATTTTTTGTATTTGTTCCAGCACCACCAGTGCACCCTCCAGATGGGTGGTAGCGACCAGTGGGGCAACATCACTACGGGAACCGAACTCATCCGCCGCATCGGCAATGGGAAAGGTTACGCCCTTACCTGTCCGTTGATTACCAAAAGCGACGGCAGCAAGTTTGGCAAGAGCGAAGGCGGCAACATTTGGTTGGATGCCGAACGCACCTCTCCCTACAAATTCTACCAATATTGGATGAACACCAGCGACGAGGATGCGGAGAAGTACATTAAGATTTTCACCTTTCTGGACCGTAAAACCATCGAGGCCTTGGTCGCCGAACACCAAGAAGCCCCCCATCTAAGGCTCCTTCAAAAACGTTTGGCAGAAGAAATCACCATTACGGTACATGGCCGGGAAGCCTATGACAATGCTGTGGCAGCCTCGGAAATCCTTTTCGGTAAATCTACTTCGGACCATTTGAAAAAGCTGAACGAGAAGATGTTCCTCGAAGTGTTTGAAGGTGTGCCGCAGGCAGAGGTTTCTCTTTCCATCATCGAAAACGGGCTCGACATCGTTGGGGCCTTGGCTGAACAGTCGGGTTTCCTGAAATCCAACGGGGAAGCACGACGTGCTTTGAAGGAAAACTCCATTTCGGTGAACAAGGAGAAAGTGGGGGAAGACTTTACCCTTACAAAAACGGACTTGATTGATGGTCGCTATGTATTGCTCCAGCGCGGTAAGAAATCCTATTTCATCCTGAAAGCGCTTTAACAGGAAACGTATAAAAAACAGAAAGCCCCGCATCTGCGGGGCTTTCAACTAACTAACCAACCAATTATGAAGTAGTCAGGGAATTTTCCCTTTTCATAACTACACTATCAGTCGCAACTCTTGCCAATTCATTACAGCCAATTACATAAAATTTGAAACTTCCGGATAGGGCACCAAGGAACTGATCAAGAGGGCGATGCTTTCTTTCACGATCAGGGTAATGCTTACCAAGGTCGCGGCTACCAATACGGCCACGGCCACGTTGTTGTTCTGTATTTCCCTGAATTCGTTAATGCCCCTTGTAAGGATGGAAAAGAGGAAAAACACCGAAACGTTAATGATGACCGCCGCCAAAAACCCAATAAACAGATAAATGCCCGAATATTTGATGATGGTGGCCAAGTCGACCGCCTCGGATTGGGTGGTAGCCAACCGCACCACATTGGTAATGGAAGGCAGGATTTCGCTTAGGATCATCCCGATGCTCAAAACAATCCCTGCAGTGAACACCGTAAACGCTACGTTATTGCCATGAAGTTCTTGCCTTTTAAAGAACAATCGGTTAAGGATGCTGTAGGAAACGTACATGATGACCACCGTTACAACGATGGATAGCACGATTTCAAAAAGGGCCAAGGTAAAAAGCTGCTTGTTCATAATTTAATTATTTACTGGTTAGGACCACGTCCCAATAATTGATGTCATTGAAATTGACAGGAAGTTGCCCTGCCGTGTAATATTTTGCAGTGGTTTCCCAAACTACGTATTTTTTCCCGTAGTAGGTTTTGTAAATACCACTGGCGGGAAGGTTGATACCGATGATGGAATGTCGATAAAAATCACTATTCAGAATGGCGACGTCGTAATTGAAATATTTTAATACGGAATAGATAAGGACGGTCCGTGTGTCGCAATCGCCTTTGAGGTTCTGCAAAAAGGATACGGGGTTTTGGATGCCGTAGGGAATGTTGCCGATACAGCATTCGGGGCATTGCTCCAATAGTTGCCTAATGGATTCCTCATAATTGTTGGCACTGAGGCAGGCATCCTGAAAGACAAACGAATAAGGGATGTCCTGTACGCAACTAATCACCATTTCGGCAAATTCCATTTGGTTGAGTTTCCGCTGCTGGTGAATATCTTCAAAAGCGTGCATCACCAAATCCAAACTGGGGGTATCGGTACGTTCGATATGATCGTACAACCTCCCCCAAAAATTAGCACTTCCGGAGGGCTTGTAACGATCGATGTGTCGATCCAGTCGCAAGAAATCCTTTTCTCGAACCGTAAGTTTTCCTTGGTAACTATTCCCAAAATTGTCCTTCCAAACCCTATGGCTGGAGTAGACCGAAACCGTATCGACTCCCTCTACGATGGTCGATTTGGCAACGCCTTCTTCTACGTTGAAAGTGGTGTCTTCCTTAACAGAGGTTTTTACAAAATCCAATAAGCTCAGCAAAACGAAACGGACACCCATAATAATCAAAAACACCAAAATAATGTTCTTGAAAATGGACGATACCCTGGGGGTTCCAACCATCTTGGTCGTCAGCAAAACGGAAAATACTGCGGTAATAAGGAAGGCAATCACCACTTTAATTCCAAAGAAGACTGAAATGATGGCAGTGCCCAAAAAGCATAACAAACCAAAGACAAAAAGCCAAAGGCAGCCGTTGTTTTTCTGTGGGCTATCTGTCATTAGAGTACCATAAGATTACATCCTCGAATATCGCTATGGTCAAATCTACCTAAAATTTTGAAATTTCCATGCGCATCTACCTTTCCCAAATCCTGGGTCGCAATAAACGAACAACTGTACAGGTTGGCCAAGTCGATGACATTGATACCACCAGTCTTTCCCACCACTTTGGTAAACACATCTTCGGGATCGCGCGTGGAGACCCGCATCCAGGGGGGGCATTGAAAAAGCCCATCTCCTTTGGAGTAAGCTTGCGACAGCAACTCGGTCATTCCGTATTCGCTGTGTATTTCAGACACGCCGAGTCCCTTTTTCAATTGCTCATGAAGGGCTTCTTTGATCATTTCGGGGCGACGCCCCTTCATCCCACCTGTTTCCATCACCAAGGTATGCCTTAGTTGAAAGGGCTGCAGGGCGATCAAATCGAGTAGGGCATACGAAACCCCCATCAAGATTGTGGGTTGCCTTTGTGCTTCCAATTGGAGCAGGGTTTCGGAAAGTGCTTCCAGATTGTGGAGGTAGAAACCACTGGCGGCATGACTACTTTTTTCGATCAGGGTATTTGCCATATAGACCAGCGAAGAACCTTCGCGTTGCAGATAGGAAGGAAGCAAGGCCAAAATGGCCCAATCCGATGGCGCCCCATAATGCTGTTGAAAGGTCCTTAAAAAGCTTTTTTCATACAGTTGGGGCTCTGCCACAAAATGTGTACTGGGTACCGTACCCGTGGTCCCGCTACTGGTAAAGGTAAGTCGCGGGGTTTTTTCTTCGGAAATGATGCGGTGGGTTTTGAACAATTGGATGGGCAGGTAGGGGATGTCTTCGATATGCCGAACATTTTGGGGAGCCTTTTTCAAGAGATTACAAAACGTCCTGTAAGACTCCACATGGCTGTATTGGTACTGGAATACTTCCAGCGCCACCGATTCAAACTGCTGTTGTGTGGTAATATGAAACAAGGCTTCTTCAAGCATGGTTCAAAAATAGCGAATAAAAAAAGCTTCCGGGATACGGAAGCTTTTAAATAATTGTGTGAAATCAATCAAACTACTTCACGACCAACTTTTTGGTTTCGGAGGTATTTCCCTGGGAAATCTTTACCAAGTAGATTCCGCTGTTGAGTTTTGAAATGTTCAAACCGTTGGTTACAGTCTGGTTCATTACCTGCTTTCCAAGCACGTCGAAGATTTGTACTTGTTTCTCGCCGCTGTTTACGGAAGTAATGTTCACATAATCTCTGGCAGGGTTAGGGTAGATGGAAAACTGGTTGCTTTGGAAGCGTTCGGTTCCAAGGTTTCCAGTGAATACAATGTTATCTAGATAGAAAACTTCGGCAGCGGCATTGCATCGCGCTTCCACAACCAATTGTACCATGGTGTCTGGGCTTAGGCTTGCCGATGCAGATTGCCATTGAAGGATGTAATTTCCAGTACCACCATCAATCGGCACAAATTCGTCAAGGTCGAATCCAGTAGAGTTGAACAAGTCGATTTCGGTCGTGTTGGTAAGGTCCTTAATATAAATTCTAAGACGGTCTGAACCACTTTCGTTCACGGTACCATCCCCTTCGTAATTTCCATTAGACCCATCTCCATTGATGGAAAGGATGTAATCCAAGGTAACTCCTGGGTTGCTGGCCCCGGTAAGATCTACGGGGTCAAATTCCATAATGTAATTTCCATCGGTATCACTAATCTGGTAGCCTTGGATGCCATCGGTAAAAAGTACTTCGGCACTGGGAGTAAAATTAGTGACCCCAACAAAGTCTCCATCGGTCAATCCCACATCGGGAGTGTCGTAGGGTTCGTAACGGGCGTCCACACCAAGTTCGGTACCACCCGATTGGTCTACAGGGGTTTGGCCTGCATTGTTTACCAAGTCGTGGGCCACATTGGCATCACCGGTATCAAAATATTTTCCATCGTTTACTCCGGCTTCGATTACTTCTTCTTCAAAACTGGTACTGGCAATCTGGGCCATGGAAACTGCAGAGATGCATAAAGCTGCTAAAAGGGTAATTTTTTTCATCGTATAGTATAATTTTTGCGGTACAAAGTAACATATTTTTTAGGAAAATTTTGGAAGAAAAAACCATCGTTTACCATAAATTAATGGGGTTAAGTGTTTTTTCATTAAATTGTTTCTTAAATGTTACTTAATCGTTAATAATGCTCATAGAAACGATGGTGCAGGGGATTATGCGTTATATTTAACTTTTGGATGAAATAGGATCAATCATGAAGAAAAAAGAGATAAAAATATTGTTGGTAGACGACGAACCAGACATTCTGGAAATACTCGGCTACAACCTTTCTTCAGAAGGGTATCAAATTTTTACTGCGGAAAATGGGATAAAGGCTATCGCGGAAGCCAAAAAGCAGTTGCCCCATCTTATCATTCTCGATGTCATGATGCCCGAAATGGATGGAATTGAAGCTTGCGAGAAGTTGCGAAACATTCCCGAACTTTCCGAAACCATCATCACTTTCCTTACGGCACGTGGGGAAGATTATTCGCAAGTGGCCGGTTTTGAAGCGGGTGCGGACGATTACATTACCAAACCCATCAAGCCAAAAGTCTTGGTGAGCAAAGTAAAAGCATTATTGCGCCGTTTTAAGGAACCTGATGCTGTTGATAACAACATCAAGTTGGGCAATATTGTGATCAATCGAGAGGAATACAAAATTTTGAAGGGAAAAGAAGAAATTATTTTGCCCAGAAAAGAATTTGAATTGTTAGCTTTGTTAGCATCCAAGCCTGGCAAAGTTTTTAAGCGAGAAGATATTTTGGACACTGTCTGGGGCAATGAAGTAGTAGTAGGCGGGAGAACCATCGATGTGCACATCCGAAAGCTTCGCGAAAAAATTGGAGACGATAAATTTAAAACCGTAAAAGGCGTTGGATACAAGTTTGTTGTCTGATCCATGGCCAAATTATTCAAGAAAACCTATCGCTTTGCCGGATTTACATCCACCTTCATTACGTTTTTCCTAACATCCCTTCTGGGAGTTTTTTTTTACTGGCACGGAAACATCAACTATAAGTTTTTGCTCCTCTTCTTTTTGGTTTGCTATGTCTTTTCCTTTTTGATCATTCAGTACCGGGTCGAAAAATTCATCTACAAACAGGTTAAGAAAATCTACAACGATGTAAAATTGCTGGATGCTACCACTTTTGATAAAAAACGTATTACTACCGACATGAGTACCCTTACCAGGGAAGTGGAGCGCTTTGCAGAAGATAAAAAGTTAGAGATTGAAACCCTAAAGGACCGAGAGAATTACCGTAAAGAATTCATGGGAAATGTTGCCCACGAACTCAAAACCCCCCTGTTCACGGTTCAGGGGTACATTCTAACGCTTTTGGACGGCGCCATGAAGGACAAAACCGTCCGAAAAAAATACCTGCAACGGGCCAATAAAGGGGTAGAACGGCTCCTTTACATAGTGAAGGATTTGGACATGATTACCAAACTGGAAATGGGGGATATTTCCCTCGTAAAGGAAGATTTTAACATCATCGAGTTGGTTCAGAATGTCTTTGATCTCTTGGAAATGAAGGCTGCTAAGAAAAATATTATCTTAACCTTCGATAGCGAATACAATGACAGCATTATGGTCCATGCCGATAGGGAACGGATCCAACAGGTATTGACCAATTTGGTGGAGAATTCCATCAAATACGGAAAACCCGATGGAACCACCGAGGTAAGCATTGAAGATTTAATTAAAAACAAAGTCATTGTTCGTGTAACCGATAACGGGGAAGGGATTGAAAAAGAACACATCCCTCGCTTGTTCGAGCGGTTTTTCAGGGTCGATAAGAGCGGTTCAAGAAAAGTTGGGGGGAGTGGTTTGGGCCTTTCCATCGTAAAACACCTCATCGAGGCACACGACGAAAAAATCTACGTGGAAAGTCAGTTTGGAATTGGTTCCGAATTTTCATTCACGCTCGAAAAGAGCAAATAGTTTTTTGAAATCGGTTTGGTGCCTAAAATCTTTTAATCCTTTGTACAAAGGAATTTCATTCAATTTTTCTATTGTAAATTTTTCCTGACTGCAGGAGGGAACAATCCCTTTTTCCTTTAGTTGCTTTGCCAAATATTTTTGTTCAAATTGTCCGGGAGTGGGTACAAAATAGGCATCTTTTTCCATGGCGGCAAGATCCATGATGGTTGTGTAGCCAGATCGGGAAACCACAAGGGTACTTTCGTTAATGGCCGTTTCCAATGCTTTGCTTTGCAAAAAATTGACTATGGTAATGGAACCCTTTTGATAGGCATGGGCTTCTTCTTCAACGACACCACGAACCATCAATACTTTTTTATCACTTTTTTCGAAAGTCTCCAGCATTTTCACTTCCAGTAAGGTACGCTGGGGTTCGGGTCCCGATAATACTACCAGGACGTCGTACTTTTTTTCCCGGTCTTCAGCATGCATGCGGCTTAGCGGACCAATATAGGTTACCGGAAAATCCACTCGGTTGGAATGCCCCAATTTTCCACTTAAATTAGGCGAACCCTCCACGTCGGGAACCCAGCAGGCATCATACTTTTTAATAATTTTTTGATGCATTCTGCTGCTGAAATACGAAGTGTTGCCGCTCAAAACATTGATTTGATGGGTAATGAATATGGAAGGGATTTTCTTGGAACGAACCCCTAACCGGTTGTCACTAACCAATCCTTGGATGCTTCCCTCGTCAACCAAGCGCTGGACCATTTTCTTTTCCTGGGCCATGGCCCTCTTGATGTCCGGAAGCTTTAAAAAAAGTTTTAGTTTGAAGAATTCCCCTTTTTTGGGATAGGTAATGTTGTAAGCCGGGAGTTCAATATAGGGCAGATTGGGGAATTCTTTCCGAAGCAAGGTAAGGGCAGCGCCATCACTGCCCAAAAGCACCTGAAACCCATGCTCCAACAACTTTTTGATGATTGGGATACAGCGGGTGGCATGGCCCAGTCCCCAGTGCAGGGGCGCAACTAAAATGGTCCCTTTTTTCTTCAAATGATGGAATTTGTAGTTATACGCTTTCATAACGCGTAAAAACAAAAGTAACCATTCTTTGGGCACTTATATATTTCCGTAATTTTACCGAAAATTTAAAGAAACATTAATCGGTGGGCAGCAAAAATAAACTGAAGCGATTTCAAGAGAACGAAACTTTCGCCAACGTCATTCAACCCAAGAGGGATAACCTGTTGAATGATGCCTTTTCATTGAGAGGAAGGTGGGGATCCGATTTTTTTAATAACGACCACCCCATCGTCTTGGAACTTGGCTGTGGTAAAGGGGAGTATACCTTGAGCTTGGCACGAAGACATCCCGAAAAAAACTTTCTGGGGGTAGACATTAAAGGGGCCCGCTTTTGGAAGGGGGCAAAAATAGCCTTGGAAGAGCACTTAGGAAATGTTGGTTTTTTGCGCACTCAGATTGAGTTGATTGAACATGCTTTTGCTCATAACGAAGTGGACGAAATATGGATCACATTCCCAGATCCCCAAATCAAGTACAAACGCACCAAGCACCGTTTGACCAATAAGGAGTTTTTGGACCGCTACCGTAATGTATTAAAACCCGGAGGATTGATCCATTTAAAAACGGACAGTGAATTTATGCACGGGTATACTTTGGGGCTTTTGCACGGATTGGGCGCGGAAATTGTGTATGCCAATCACGATGTTTATAACAGCACTGGGGCTCCAGAGGTCGTGACTTCGGTTCAAACCTTTTACGAAGCGCAATACCTGGAAGTAGGAAAAAAAATCACCTACACCAGCTTCCGTTTGGCTTCCAAATAATTGTGTATCTTCACGAAGCAAACCAACCACATGTCCATATTGTCCAATTTTGCTATCGGATTTTTGGGAGCCATTATCGGAGTGATCCCTCCAGGTTTATTGAACATCACTGCTGCCAAAATAAGCATGAAGCAAGGGAGAAAGGTGGCATTGCTTTATGCTACTGGGGTTTGTATCACGGTATGCCTTCAGACCTACATAGCCCTTATTTTTGCAAGGTACTTGGACCGGCATCCCGAAATTATCGATACGCTTCGTAAAGTGGCCCTCGGGATTTTTATCAGCCTGTCCCTTTACTTTTTTTTCTTGGCCAAGGATACCCGACGGGAAGTGCCCAAGGAAACCAATTATTCCACAACCAATCGGTTTTTTTATGGAATCTTTCTGGCGGCCATCAATTTGCTCCCTTTACCGTATTGGGTCTACATTAGTATTACCTTTTCTGCCTTTGGATGGTTTTCTTTTGACCATTGGTCCCTAGCCGCTGCGGTGCTTGCCTCAGGATTGGGTACTTTTGTCATGCTTTTCATCTACGCCCAATTCTTCAGAAAAAAGGAAGGAAAGAAAAAAATTAGATTGAACATGAACTATTTAATAGGTATTGTAATGGCAATCATTTCTGTGATTACATTTATAAAAATTTTCCAGGAACATTAAGATGAAGGAACCCAGTTTTTTTGATCGGGTACACGAAGTGGCAAAACTGATTCCGTACGGCAGGGTAACCAGTTACGGGGCCATTGCCAAATATTTGGGTGCCGCAGGCAGTGCAAGGATGGTAGGCTGGGCCATGAACGCTTCCGGAAAGGATCCAGATGTTCCTGCACATCGGGTAGTAAATCGAAAAGGACTGCTTACGGGCAAACACCATTTTGCAGGCACCAACCTCATGCAACAGCTTTTGGAGAGCGAGGGCATTAGGGTTGTTGACAACCAGATCCAGGATTTTGAAACCCTTTTTTGGGATCCGATGAAAGCGCTTTCCTAGTTCATGTTTTCCATTGATTGTTCTATCGAGCATTTCAATGGAATCCCGTCAAAAAACAAAGAATTCACCTTATATTTGTACTTTAGAATAATTCTAAATATCGAAAATGAATTACAGTAAAACGGAAATTCTAAAGGCTTTGGAAAGCATTGCGCTTCCTGGGGAAGGAAAGAATATGGTAGCAAGTGGAGCGGTGCAAAATGTGGTTACTTTCGCCAATGAAGTAATCGTCGATTTGAAGCTGGCAACCCCGGCATTGCATATTAAAAAAAGAGCCGAGGCCGACATCGTAAAGGTTATTCAGGAAAAGATTTCGGCCGAAGCAGAGGTAAAAGTAAACATACGGGTGGAAGCCCCTTCAAAACCCGAAACCCCAAATTTGATTAAAGGGAAACCCATTCCCGGAATCCAAAATATCATAGCCATCGCCTCTGGAAAAGGAGGCGTGGGTAAGTCTACGGTTACCGCCAATTTGGCCGCAACACTCTCCAAAATGGGATTTAAGGTTGGGATATTGGACGCAGACATTTATGGTCCTTCCATTCCAATCATGTTTGATGTGGCAGAGGAACGGCCCTTGTCCATTCAAGAAGGGGGTAAAAGTAAAATGAAGCCCATTGAAAATTATGGAATCAAGGTATTGTCCATAGGTTTTTTCACCAAACCGGACCAAGCTGTTATTTGGAGAGGACCCATGGCAGCCAAGGCCCTCAATCAAATGATATTTGACGCCGCTTGGGGCGAATTGGATTTTATGTTGATTGACCTTCCTCCGGGGACTGGAGACATCCACTTAAGCATCATGCAATCCCTCCCCATTACCGGGGCAGTGGTCGTAAGCACCCCACAAGCAGTGGCCTTGTCGGACGCCCGCAAGGGTGTGGCCATGTTCCGTCAGGAAAGTATCCAAGTGCCCGTGTTGGGTATCGTCGAAAACATGGCTTATTTTTCTCCTGAAGAATTGCCCAATAACAAGTATTACATCTTTGGAAAAGAAGGGGCCAAGCACTTAGCAGAAGATTTAAACGTTCCCTTTCTTGGCGAAATTCCCCTAGTACAGGGTATCCGCGAGGCCTGCGACGCTGGACGTCCTGCGGCACTCCAAACAGCCACATCCGTGGAAATGGCATTTGAGGGGGTCACTAAAAAAGTGGTGGAGGAAACCGTAAGGCGTAACGATAACCTCCCCCCAACCGAAGCGATCAAAATTACGACCATGGCAGGATGCAGTGCGGTTAAGAAATAAGGATTATGCAACAAGAGCTAAGAACAAAAATTGAAGCAGCACTCGAAGAAATTCGCCCTTTCCTTCAAAGCGATGGCGGAGATATTTCCTTGGTTTCCATCGAGGACGGAACTAAGGTAACTGTGCAGCTTCTAGGGGCCTGTGTGGGGTGTTCTGTAAATCAAATGACCCTAAAGAGCGGTGTGGAAATGACCATCAAAAAATATGCGCCCGAGATAGAAAGTGTGGTCAATCTATCATGATATTTATCATTATTTGAAGGGTGGTAACTATTTAAATTTGGCGCTCAATACTGACGTTTTCTAAAATGATCAAAACCGATATACTTATCATTGGCGCAGGTCCTACGGGACTTTTTACCGTTTTTGAAGCGGGGCTTTTGAAATTGAAATGCCATTTAATCGATGCACTTCCCCAACCTGGAGGTCAATGTTCCGAAATTTATCCCAAAAAGCCCATCTACGACATTCCTGCCTTTCCCGAAATTTTGGCAGGGGATTTGGTTGAAAATTTGATGAAACAAATAGCACCCTTTCAACCGGGCTTTACCCTTGGCGAACGCGCTGAAACCATCGAAAAACTGGATGATGGAACCTTTGTGGTGACGACCCATAAGGGTACAAAACACCAAGCCCCTGTAGTAGCCATTGCTGGCGGGTTGGGTAGTTTCGAGCCCCGAAAGCCCCCTATTGAAGGTATTGAGCACTATGAGGATTGCGGAGTGGAATACATTATTCGCAATCCTGAAATGTATCGGGGCAAGGATGTGGTAATTGCTGGAGGCGGGGATTCGGCTTTGGATTGGAGCATCTTCCTTTCCAATGTAGCCCAAAGTGTGACTCTCATTCATCGGCGGAACGAATTTAGGGGGGCGCTGGATAGTGTCGAAAAGGTTCAGGAACTGAAGGATCTAGGAAAAATAACCCTCATAACACCAGCTGAGGTTGTAGCCATCCATGGCGAAAATACTGTTAAAGCCATTTCAATCCAACAGGGTACCGAAGTCTTGAAAAAATCTTGCGACCATTTTATTCCCCTGTTTGGCTTGGCCCCAAAATTGGGCCCCATAGCCGATTGGGGGCTTGAAATTGATAAGAATGCCATCAAGGTAGATAATTCCCTGGATTACCAAACCAACATCCCTGGGATTTATGCCATAGGCGACGTCAACACCTACCCGGGAAAATTGAAATTGATTCTTTGTGGTTTTCATGAAGCTACTTTAATGTGCCAAAGTGCTTACCAACGCATTCACCCCGATAAAAAATACGTTTTGAAATATACTACAGTTGGTGGGGTAGAAGGATTTGACGGTTCTAAAAAGGAAGCCCCAAAAGCCGTTGTAAAAGCCATTGATTGATGGAGAGCGACATCAAGATTACCATAATTGATCGTGAAGGGGTTAGCCATGTTGTGGACGCCCCAACCGACATGAACATGAATCTCATGGAATTGGTTCGGGCTTACGAATTGGCACCCGAGGGCACCATTGGTATTTGTGGTGGCATGGCGATGTGTGCTTCCTGTCAGTGCTATGTGTTGACCAATCATCAACTTCCCGAAAAGAGTGAAGAAGAGGAAGCCATGCTGGCGGAAGCTTTTTATGTTCAGGAAAATAGTCGATTGGGGTGCCAAATCCACATCTTTCCAGAATTGGAGGGTTTGCGGGTTCAATTGGCCCCGGAATCTTAATTTTTTTATTTATTTTTATTTGGATTAAGTCTAAATAAAATTAATTTTGCCTAAAATTTCGATCATGAAACTAGGCGCTCCTTTTCTCTTTTTTTTATTAGGCCTTACTGCTATAGCACAAAATTCAAAAGTTTTGACTGAAATCCCTTCAGGGGATTTTGATGTAGGGGATGTCGAAAAATTGGAAGACTCCCCATTAAAATGGTTGAACTTTTCGTTGAAAGGATATGGTGTTGTCAACTATTATCAGTATGACTTTGACACCGATCGGGGCCTTAAAGATCAATTTGATCCAGAGCGCCTGAATTTGTATTTACAATATAAATTTAATGATCACATAAGCTTTAAATCCGAAATTGAGTTTGAACATGGCGGAACAGGGTCTACCATCGAATTAGATACCCAGGAAGAATTTGGAGAGTTTGAACAGGAAGTGGAGAAAGGTGGAGAGGTCAAATTGGAACAGGCACATATTAATTTCAAATTGTGGCCATTTTTAAACGTACGAGTGGGCAGATTAAAAGTATACATTGGTCTTCACCAAAAATTGGACGAACCCACCAGTTATTTTACTACCCACCGCCAGGAAATGGAAAACGAAATACTTCCCTTGGGATGGTACGAAAATGGAATTGAACTGTACGGAACTTTCGCAAAAAACTTTCAGTACCGAGCCTATGTGGTAAGTGGATTGGACGCATCTGGATTTTCATCAAGGGGTTGGATTAAAGATGGATATCAAGCCCGTTTTGAAACAGCTACCGCAGAATCCTTGGCTTTTGCTGCCCGACTTGATTATAAATTTGGAATGCATGAAGACACCTTTGTCGGACTTTCAGGCTATGTGAATAATTCAGCTGCCAATAGACCCAAAAATGACATGAGCGAACCCGCCTATGTAACGATTTTGGAAGGACATATCAGTTACAATGAAGGCAACCTGCGGTTCAATGCCATAGGACTTTATGGAAATCTCCAAAATTCGGATATCGTTTCTGAAAGAAATGCCAACCTTTCCAATAATCTGGGCGTCAAACGTACCCCAGTTGGGAAAAATGCCCTAGGGATATCGGTCGAAGTAGGATATGACGTTCTTCCCTTCTTAGTGACAACTTCCAAGTACCGCCTTTACCCTTTTTTACGATATGACTTTTATGATACCATGTTCAAAGTAACAGGAGATATTGTGGACAATCCCCGTTGGGAACGAAGTTCCTTTACGGGAGGATTCAATTGGTTTGCTCATCCACAAATTGTACTTAAGGCACATTTTTCTGATAGGGAATTGGGATCGGAAAATTATGACCCCTCAACATTGGAATACACTGGTAAAAAACAACACGAACAAACCATTTCAACAGGAATTGGCTTTTATTTCTAAATCAATTAATACCCTTTAAATAATTAGAAACATGAAAAAAATTATAAACTCCGCTCTTTTTATTGTGTATGTAGGAATGTTTTTCGTTTCCTGTAGCGATACCGACACCCAGGATGAGAACCCGGATAATAATCAGTCTTTTTACAAGGAAGTCCTTAGCGACTTGGCTTTAAATGTGATTACAGAAACTTACAGATCCTTAAATGCGCAAGCATTAACACTTCAAAATGCAGTTGATGCCATGAGCGTCGGTGATGAAAATGCCCTAACTACTGCCAAAGTCGCTTGGCAGCAAACCCGTGCTCCCTGGGAGCAATCCGAAGGATTTTTATACGGCCCTGTCGACACCGAAGGCATAGACCCTGCAATTGATTCTTGGCCAGTAGATGTGAACGCGATCAACAACATTCTTAACAGTGGTAATCCTATTACGCAGAGCCTATTGGAAAGTAATAATGAAGCGCGTGGATTTCATACACTTGAGTACTTTTTGTGGGGATTGGAGGGCACCAAACCTGCTTCAGCACTTACAAATCGCGAATTAGAATACTTGAAAGCTGCCGCTGCAAACTTGCAATCCAAAACCGAAGAACTCTATTCGGGGTGGTTGGTATCCCAAGGAAACTTTGCGGGAAATTTCATTAATGCCGGCAATACGGGTTCTATTTATGCCTCTCAAAAAAGCGCCTTACAGGAAATTGCAGAAGGCCTCAGTATTATTGCCGATGAAGTTGCAAACGGAAAAATTGAAGAACCACTCAATGGAAACAACGGGAGTGCAAAACCCGAAGCGGAGGAATCAAGGTTCAGCAATAACTCCAAATTGGACTTTGCCAACAACATTCGAAGCATCCAAAACATCTACTTGGGAAATTACGCAGGAAATGTGAATAATGGGCTTTCGGCAATCGTTTCCGAAAATGATTCCAGTTTAGATGTTGAAATCGAAAATTTAATCACCGATGCCATCAATACTATTGAGGCCATACCAGGAACTTTTACCGAAGCCATCATTAACAATAGGGAAGCCGTAGCCCAAGCACAGCAAAAAGTAAGGGCATTGCAAACACTTTTGGATAGCAAGTTGTTGCCTTTAATGTCAGGATTGTAATTTAAAATATTCGAGGATTGAAAAAAACTGGATTTTGGATATTATTGGCCATGCTCTCCCTTTCCTGTGAAAAGGACCCTGAAGTAGGGTATGAAGCCTTACCCAATTTAAATGAAAGGGTTTTAGCTGGTGGCGAAACAACCGTATTCCTTACTTCGAGCAATGCATTCAGCACTCCTGCCGCCAACCTATCGGGGAGCGATTTAAACAAACACTTAGACGGCGACCTCCAGTTTGAGTCGGTATTTGTTTCAGCTCCTTCAGAAATCAATGGAGGGGTTGGTCCCATTTTCAATAACAGTTCTTGCGTAGCCTGCCACCCAAAGGATGGGCGAAGTGCATTTCCTTCGAATATTAACCAGATCAGTGGGTTTTTTCTCAGGACCAGCCTCCCGGGACAGGCCGAGATGGGTGGCCCGAGACCTGTTCCAAATTTTGGGAAGCAATTACAAAATCAGGCGATCTTTGGATATGAAGCTGAAGTACAATTTGCAGTTTCATACATACAACGACCAGAGATTTTTGGAGACGGGACAAAGGTAATGCTTCAAAAACCAGTGTACGGAATTGCAGAAAGTTACATCCCTTTTCCTGAGGGAGCACTACTATCACCACGTCTGGCTCCGCCGGTTTTTGGTTTGGGGCTTCTGGAAGCAATCCCTGCCTTCTATATTCTTTCCAATGAAGACGTTAATGATAGTGATGGGGATGGAATTTCCGGAAAGGCCAATTATGTGCACGACCCTATTTCAAATACGGTGGCCTTGGGACGTTTTGGATGGAAAGCCAATACGGCTACTATCCTGGAACAATGTGCTGGCGCATATTTGGAAGACATGGGCATTACCAGTCCTATTTTTCCAACAGAAACTGGAATGGGACAAAGCAATGGAAATGATGGAATGGGTGATGACCCCGAAATTGCTTTGGAAGTAGTGGATGAAGTTGCCTTTTATTGTAAAACCTTGGGAGTTCCAGCAGCAAGAAATTTGAATGAGGCAGCTGTACAGCGAGGGTCGCAATTATTTGAATCCATTCAATGTGCCAAGTGCCATATTCCCAAAATGATTACCGAGTACAATCCCATTCAGGTACTATCGAATCAGGTTTTTTATCCTTACACAGATATGTTGCTACACGATATGGGAGAGGATATGGCCGACAATCGCCCCGATTTTTTAGCAAATGGAAGAGAATGGAAAACCCGACCATTATGGGGAATTGGACTCACCCAAATAGTCAATGGACATACTCATTTTCTACACGATGGTCGTGCAAAAAACATTACCGAAGCTATTCTTTGGCATGGAGGTGAAGCTACAACTTCAAAAGAAGCTTTCAAAAATCTTACAGCGGAAGAGCGAAGTGATTTATTGGCTTTTATCAACGCACTTTAAACCTGCTTTTGATAATCTGCTAAAGGGCGTGGCCCTTCCAAAACCACACGAATCACATTTAAAGCCCCATCATCAGCAGTGGCGATTTGCCATTTGATGAGGGTAATGGCTCCATTTTCGATTTCCAATCCCGTTATGCATCTTGGATGGACACAGCTTCCATCGTTAAAAAAGGGAATTTCCCCAGGATCTGGGAACCGAGGCCTATGTGTATGCCCTATGATCGTAAAAAGATGGTTATTGGCTGCAATCCATTTCTTGGTCTTTTTTTCGACCTTGATCAATTCACTGTAGTTTTTTGCCGGACTGGTAGGGTCGCCAATTCCAAAAATTTGAAGTTGGCGCCAAAGCACCCGTACCATAAACCGATTGAATTTCCAGCCTACGTAATTCATGAAATCGGCTTGGTGCCCATGTACCAAAAAAACTTCCTGCCCCGTTTGTTCATGCTGTAAAACCAATCCCTCGGTAAATTGAATCCCGGGGAATAAAGGCACATCTTTTCCAATTACTTTATCGAAATACGTATGTTGTGTTTTGGCTACAAACCGCTTGTATTTATAAACCATATCGTGGTTGCCTATCAAACGGTACAGCCTGTTTTCCACAAAAAAGGATTGCATCAGTTCGTACACATTCTTATGCGATTCAAAAACCGATTTAAAATCCCGATTTTCCCAAAGCTCGTCCCCATCGCCCAATTCACAATAGGTAAACCCTTCATGATAATAAGTTTTTAACGCATGGAAATAAATATTCCGATTGTTGGCAAAATCGTCTGCAAAACTATTGTCCCCCCGATGGCAATCACTGAACAAGATAAACTTTGATTGATCGTTGAAAGAAATCCTTGGGGCATTGCGGTAGGCACGGTCAAATCGGGTTTGGGAGGACATGGCAAAAATCTTTGCTTAAAGATACGATTCCATTTGGCACGGTAAAACAAAAAAGGCTCCTTAGGAGCCTTTTGATGTCTTATCATTTGAAAGCATTGATGCCTGTTATATCCAAACCGGTTATCAAGAGGTGAATGTCATGTGTTCCTTCATACGTAATGACGCTCTCCAGATTCATCATGTGCCTCATGATGGGATACTCGCCGGTAATGCCCATCCCTCCCAAGATTTGCCTTGCTTCCCGGGCAATTTTTAGGGCCATGTCCACATTGTTCCGCTTGGCCATGGATATTTGTGCCGAAGTAGCCCTGTCCTCATTTTTCAATTGCCCCAAGCGAAATGCCAATAGCTGTGCTTTAGTGATTTCGGTGATCATTTCGGCCAATTTTTTTTGCTGTAGTTGAAAAGAAGCAATTGGTTTTCCGAATTGAATACGTTCTTTGGCGTAGCGCAAAGCCGTATCGTAACAGTCCATGGCGGCACCAATAACCCCCCAGGCAATTCCATAGCGGGCAGAATCCAAACACCCAAGGGGTGCTCCAAGACCAGACTTCCCTTGCAATAGATTTTCTTTGGGAACTTTTACATCCTGGAAAAGCAACTCGCCAGTTGCAGAGGCGCGTAGCGACCATTTGTTATGCGTTTCCGGAGTGCTGAACCCTTCCATGCCTCGTTCCACAATCAATCCATGGATACGTCCGCTTTCGTCTTTGGCCCATACCACGGCCACATCACAGAAAGGCGAATTGGAAATCCAAAGCTTAGCGCCATTGAGCAAGTAATGATCGCCCTTATCCTTGAAATTAGTGACCATGCCTCCTGGGTTGCTTCCATGATCGGGTTCGGTAAGTCCAAACGAACCCATCCATTCCCCAGTGGCCAATTTGGGTAAGTACTTTTTGCGTTGAGCTTCATTGCCGTATTTCCAGATAGGATACATAACTAAGGAAGATTGTACCGATGCGGTACTACGCACCCCGCTATCGCCTCGTTCAATTTCCTGCATGATGAGCCCGTAGGAAATTTGGTCCAATCCTGCGCCACCATATTCCTCTGGGATGTAAGGACCAAAGGCTCCAATTTCTGCCAATCCTGGGATGATAGACTTAGGAAAGGTGGCATTTTGGGCAGCTTCTTCAATGATTGGGGATACATCGCGCTTTACCCATGCACGGGCCGTATCGCGAATGAGTTTGTGTTCATCGGTCAATAAATCGTCCAGGTTGTAGTAGTCGGGCGCTTCGAACAAATCGGGTTTCATGCATTTCAATTTTTGGTACGCAAAGGTAAAAAGTGCTTTGGTAACGACCTACAGTTTCAGGTAAAAATCCTGCACCAATTCTCGATACTCAGGAGTGTAGGCATGGCGCGCAGTTTCAATGATCAGTGTTTCCTTGATTGGGGTTGTTGAAGGTGTTTTGCTGAATTCCATCAGGACTCTTTTTGAAGTGCTCTGTGGTGTTCCACGAACCTCGCAAACCCTGATTAAATGTAAATGCTTCTCATGGGCCAAGGACTCAAATTCTTGGGCGGCGGCTGTTGGCATGATGACTCCAAATCGTCCGCAATCGGTTAATAATGTATGGGCACAAACCACAAGGTGCAAAAATGGTAGGGACTCTGTAAAACGGGCCCGGTCTCTTGAAACATTTCTGGTTTTTGTTGCCTCTGAGTGAAATGGCGGGTTGGATACAATTAAATCATACCGACAATCCATTTCCGAAGCAAACTCCTGAATGGAGGCATGGTAACAGAACAATCGATCGTTCCAGGGAGAGACTTCAAAATTTTCGGTACATTGTTCAAAGGCATCGTTGTCCAACTCTACGGCATCGATGGTGGTGGCGTTACTTCGCTGTGCCATCTGTAGGGCAATGATGCCAGTCCCTGCGCCAATATCCAAAATACTATTAGGGTTAAACGCCAAAGAGACCCAAGCACCAAGTAGTACGCCGTCGGTCCCTACCTTCATCGCGCAACGATCCTGATGGACCGTAAATTTCTTGAAACGGAACGGTTTGGACATCAAAGGTAAAGTTCAATCAAACCTTCTGGGGTGTCGAGGACAATGGTTTTGGTTTTTCGATCTACTTTCAGAAGAAAATCATCATTAATAGGGATTAGGACTTCTTTTCCTTGATGCTCAATAATAAAAAGGGGTTGTGCCGAGGCATCATTCACGGCCTTAAGGGTTCCCACGCTTCCGTAATGGATGTCTTCCACTTGAAAACCAACAACTTCGTGGTAATAAAATTGGTTACCTTCCAATTTGGGAAGTAAATCTAATGGCAGAAATAACTCACAACCTATTAATAGATCGGCTTCTTTGTCAGAGTTCACCTCTTCAAATTTGATCCGCAGCAAATCCGATTTGTGAAGCGCACATTCTTCAATAAAAAATGGAACCAGATTTTGGTGTTGTTCCAAAAAAACTGATTCCATTTCTGTAAACTGTTCAGGGTCGTCGGTATCCAATTTAACCAAAACCGCCCCTTTAAAACTGAATTTCTTTACGATTTTGCCAACGAAGAAACAATCCTTCTTTTGCATCGTAAGGGTTTATTCTTCCTCTTTGGCTGCTTCTTCGGCAACTGCGGCAGGAGTTTCTTCAACAGCGGGTGCTGCAGTTTCTTCAACAACCACTTCCGTGGCTGTTGCTTCAGCTTCCTCGACCACTTCTTCCGCTACTTCTTCCACAGGGTTTGCAGCTGCAATTCGTGCTTCATTCACTGCTTTTTCTGCTTTCAATGCATCGGCTTTGGCTTTGGCTTTTGCATCGGCCAATTTGGTTTTCTTGTTGTCGATGGCTTTGGCTTTTTCATCCACCCAAGCATTGAATTTTGATTCGGCTTGTTCTTCGGTAAGTGCACCTTTCTGGACACCTTCCATCAAATGTTTTTTCAGCAATACTCCTTTATAAGAAAGGATGGCACGGGCCGTATCGGTAGGCTGTGCTCCATTTTGAAGCCATTTTACAGAATGGTCCATGTTGATTTCGATGGTGGCAGGATTGGTGTTGGGGTTGTAGGTTCCCAATTTTTCAAGAAACTTACCGTCTCTTTTAGCACGGCTGTCTGCCGCTACAATCCAGAAAAAAGGTTTTCCTTTTTTTCCGTGTCTTTGCAATCTAATTTTTACTGGCATAGTAATTAATTTTTGAGGTACCCGACCCCGGTTATAATTTTTTAAGAGAGCGCAAAGATACTATAATTTAGGTTTGAAACTACACAGATTAAACTTTTATTTTATATTTGTTGCTACACATAGACCCCAATCTGTTATGAAAACCTATTTTGTTATTTTTCTGGCTGTTATTTTGGTATTTTCAAGTTGTGAAAATATCGAAGACAACTCTACAGTCATTCAAGCCGAAGTAGACAGTACTTTTTTTAAGGCCAATGCAACACTTGCGGGTGTTGGTGAAGACGGAAGTGTAACCTTGCAAGGTCTCAATGCCGATGAAGTAATGACTTTGCACGTTAAGGACTTGGAGCGGAGGGTGTTTCCATTGGGCGGCACCAATCCCAATTATGCAACCTTTGAGGATAGTGATGGCAGAATTTATTCGACCAACCCCAATGGGAGCGGGGAAATTGTAATTACAAATATTTGCGGTGATTGCGGTTTTTTGGTTACCGGGAATTTTAAATTTATGGCTGTACTGCCCGGCCTTGACACCATATACGTAAGCAGGGGTGTTTTTTATAACGTACCCTATGCTACTGGAGATCCCGACAGTCCTTTAAATGCAGGTTCCCTTAGTGCAGAGGTGGATGGGGTTCCGTTCAACACCTTAACGGTCGCTGCGACAGATTCCGGAGCTTCCATTATCATATCGGGATCGACCGCTTCCAATAGCATTCTCCTACGTGTCCCGTTGAATGTGGAAGTTGGCAACCATCCATTACCGGCAAGTGGCTATCAAGCCACTTACTTCTCTGGAAATGTTACTGAAAATGCATCCAGCGGCAATATATCCATCATAACCCACGATACGACTGCCAAAACCATTTCGGGGACTTTTAGTTTCCAAACTGCAAACCATACGATTGCTTCCGGGCAGTTCAATGTTACCTACAATTAAACGTTTGGGGATGGTATCAATACAACCGGGCTAAGCCCGGTTTTTTTGTGGAAAAATGGAGCGGAATGTTTACAACTTTATGAGGCGTTCCCCCAGGCATTTGTTACTTTTATGCACACAACTAATGCCACTCCATGTTTTTGATTTTTGATACGGAAACAACAGGACTGCCCAAGCGGTATAATGCCCCTTTAAGTGATACCGACAATTGGCCTCGCTGTGTACAAATTGCATGGCAATTGCACGACGCAATGGGTAATCTTTTGGAGCATGATGATTTTTTGGTCGTTCCGGAAGGTTTTGACATTCCTTACGATAGCGAACGAATTCATGGAATCTCTACCGAGTTGGCACGGGTGCAGGGAAAACCACTCCGTGAAGTTTCGGAGAAGTTTCTGGAGGTACTTTCCAAAACCACTTATATTGTTGGGCAAAATATCGATTTCGATATCAACATCATGGGATGTGAACTCTATCGATTGGGCTTGCCAAACCCTCTTGTTAGCATGCCCGTGCTGGATACATGTACCGAGACCACCGCACAACTTTGCCAGCTGCCGGGCGGTAGGGGCGGAAAATTCAAACTGCCAACCCTTACCGAATTGCATGAATACCTTTTTCAAGAACCATTTGCCGAAGCGCACAATGCCTCGGCCGACGTGGAGGCAACAGCTCGCTGTTTTCTCGAGTTACTCCGTCAGGGTGTTTTTGGAAAGGAGACTTTGGATGTGGCACCGGACTATTTTGAAAAATTCTCTAAGGCCCACCCACAGCCCATTCAGTTAATCGGACTAAACCACATCAATCTTCGTGAAGCATCCAAGGCCTTGCGGAAGGCTTCGGAAGCCCAGCATGAATCAAGGGAAATTTCTTCAGAAACGATTGAAGAAAATAGAGCCACCCTTCAGGAACTGCCCTTTGTACATTTGCACAATCATTCCCAATTCTCGGTACTGCAGGCAACTTCTTCCACCCGGGATTTGATTGATGCTGCAGTAGCCCATCAAATGCCTGCCGTAGCCCTAACGGATAGTGGTAATATGATGGGAGCATTCCATTTTTTGCAGGCAATTCAACAGTACAATGCCGCTCTTTCAGCAGATGAAAAACACAAGCAGCTAAGAGCCATTATTGGTTGCGAAATGAACGTGTGTGAGGACCATACCAACAAAACCCACAAAGACAATGGCTATCAAATGGTTTTTTTGGCAAAAAACAAAAACGGCTACCACAATTTGGCTAAAATGGCTTCTATAGCCTATACAGATGGGTTTTACTACGTGCCGCGTATCGATAAAAACATAGTGGAGCAATACAAACAAGATCTCATTGTGCTTACCGGAAGTCTTTACGGGGAGGTGCCTTCCAAAATACTGAATATTGGCGAGAATCAGGCGGAAGAAGCACTCTTGTGGTGGAAAGAACAGTTCGGAGACGATTTGTATCTAGAAATCATGCGCCACGGACAGGAGGATGAGCGTAGGGTCAATGCAGTCTTGTTGGATTTTGCCAAAAGACACAAGATTAAATTGGTAGCTTGCAACAATACCTTTTACATTAAAAAGGATGATGCCCATGCGCATGACATCCTCTTATGCATCAAGGATGGCGAAAAACAGGCTACTCCAGTGGGAAGGGGAAGGGGGTATCGTTACGGATTGCCCAACCAAGAGTACTATTTCAAGTCGCAAGACGCCATGAAAGAACTTTTCAAAGACCTTCCGCAAGCCATAGCATCTATTACCGAAATCCTCCAAAAAATTGAACCCTATACCCTTAACCGGGATGTGTTGCTGCCCAATTTTGCCATCCCTGAGGAATTCCTACACATCGAGGATGCTGATGGTGGAAAAAGGGGTGAAAATGCCTATTTACGTCACTTAACGTACGAAGGAGCCAAAAAGCGCTACCCCAAACTTACCCAAGAAATTACCGATCGGGTGGATTTTGAACTAGAAGTTATCGCCAATACGGGATACCCTGGATATTTCTTGATTGTACAGGATTTTATAGCTGAAGCACGCCGTATGGGCGTTTCCGTTGGCCCAGGACGTGGGTCTGCAGCTGGGAGTGCCGTGGCCTATTGCCTGGGCATTACTAACATCGATCCCATTGCCTACGATTTGCTTTTTGAGCGTTTCTTGAATCCAGACCGGGTAAGTATGCCCGATATCGATATCGATTTTGATGATGAAGGACGCGGAAAGGTCATCGATTATGTGATCCAAAAATACGGATCCAACCAAGTAGCGCAGATCATTACCTATGGAACCATGGCGGCTAAGTCGTCGATAAGGGATACTGCAAGAGTATTGGACTTGCCTTTGAACGATGCCGATCGCATCGCGAAGCTCATTCCGAATATGGCCAAGCTGAAACACATTTTTGAGATTCCAGAGCAGGAGTTGCGCAATCGATTCCGCAGTGATGAAGTGCCCAAAGTCAATGAACTTCTGAACCTTTCAGAAGGAGAAGATCTTGAAGCAGAGACGATCAAACAAGCACGGGTGTTGGAAGGCTCGCTTCGCAATACAGGGACCCACGCTTGCGGGGTTATTATTACACCGGACGATATCACCAATTTTGTCCCAATTGCCACTGCAAAGGATTCGGAGTTGTATGTAACCCAATTTGACAACTCGGTCGTGGAAAGTGCCGGCTTACTGAAAATGGACTTCTTAGGCCTGAAAACATTAACCCTAATCAAGGACACGGTAAAATTGGTGAAGCACATCCACAAAAAGGAACTGGATCCCGATAGCTTTCCTTTGGATGACACTAAAACGTATGAGTTGTTTCAACGGGGCGAAACGGTGGGTATCTTCCAGTACGAATCGCCTGGAATGCAAAAGCACATGAAGGACCTTAAGCCTACGGTTTTTGCCGACTTGATTGCTATGAATGCCCTCTACCGTCCAGGCCCAATGGAATACATACCCTCCTTCATTCGAAGAAAACACGGCGAGGAAGCCATTACCTACGATCTTCCCGAAATGGAGGAATTCCTGAAAGAAACCTATGGTATTACCGTCTATCAGGAACAAGTGATGTTGCTTTCCCAAAAATTGGCCAGTTTTACCAAGGGTGAGGCAGATGTGCTGAGAAAAGCCATGGGGAAAAAACAAAAAGCGGTCTTGGACAAAATGAAACCCAAGTTCATCGAACAGGCGGAGAAAAATGGGCACCCTGCGGAAATCCTTGAAAAAATCTGGAAAGATTGGGAAGCCTTTGCAAGTTATGCCTTTAACAAAAGCCATTCCACCTGTTACGCCTGGATTGCTTACCAAACAGCCTATTTAAAAGCACATTACCCTGCAGAGTACATGGCGGCGGTTCTCAGCAATAACATGAACGACATCAAACAGGTTACCTTTTTCATGGAAGAGTGCCGAAGAATGGGACTACAGGTATTGGGACCAGACGTGAATGAATCGTTCTACAAATTTACGGTAAACCAACAAGGTGCCATCCGCTTTGGCATGGGAGCCATCAAAGGAGTAGGCGAAGGGGCCGTTGCCACCATTGTGGAAGAGCGAAAAGAGGGGAAATACAAAAGCATTTTTGATTTGGCCAAGCGCATCGATTTGCGTGCTGCCAATAAAAAAGCCTTCGAAAATCTGGTCTTAGCCGGTGGTTTCGATAGTTTTGGAACCCACAGGGCGCAATACATGCACGATGAGGGTGATGGGGTCTCGTTTTTCGAAAAAGTGTTGCGCTATGCCGCAAAATACCAAGAAGCCCAAAATTCGTCCCAAGTAAGTTTGTTTGGAGACTCCAGCGAGGTACAGATTCCTGAACCCGAAGTACCCCCTTGTGAGGAATGGGGGACCATGAAAAAATTGAAACAGGAAAAAGAGGTGGTTGGGATTTACATATCAGGACACCCATTGGACGATTTCAAAATGGAACTGGATTATTTTTGCAATGCAAAGGTTTCGAATTTTCACAACATGGAAAATTTTGTAAACCGTGAAGTTAGCTTCGGTGGGGTTGTAAGTGAGGTGCAGCACCGGGAAAGCAAGACTGGTAAAGGGTGGGCTATTTTTACTGTAGAGGATTATGAAGATAGTTATGAATTCAAGATATTTGGGGAGGAGTACCTGAAATTTCGACATTTTTTGATTCCCAATTCCTTTATTTATGTGCGGGTATTGGTAAAAGAAGGATGGGTAAACAGGGATACTGGCAAGAAAGGGGAGCCAAGGATGCAGTACAACCATTTTCAGTTATTGCACGATGTCATGGAAAACCAAGCAAAAAAGTTAACACTGCAAATACCTATAACCGAGCTGGCAGAGAAAAGGATTGAAATTCTTAAAGATATTTTTAAAACGCATAAAGGCGACAAACAATTGCATTTTACCATCTATGATTTGGAAGATGAAGTGAAATTGAATATGCCCAGCCGGAAGGCCAAAATTGCCATCAACAAAGAACTGCTCGATGAACTTCGTGAGCAGGAAGTGTCGTTTAAACTGAATTGAAGGAATCACAAAATCCAATGATTCCATTGAGGAATCTGATGAAACTCTTGTAAGCTTTGGAATAAAATTTGACTACCTTTGTGGAACTTTTAAAATACATAGAAAATGGCTTTAGAAATAACAGACGCAACTTTTGAAGAAACGGTATTGAACAGTGACAAGCCGGTTTTGGTCGACTTTTGGGCGGCCTGGTGTGGTCCATGCCGAATGGTAGGTCCCATCATCGAGGAAATCAGTAAGGAATACGATGGCAAAGCCATCATTGGCAAGGTAGATGTGGACGTAAACCAAGAATTTGCTGCCAAATATGGAGTGCGCAACATCCCAACGGTTCTCGTTTTCGACAAAGGGGAATTGGTAGGGCGTCAAGTAGGGGTAGCACCCAAGAATGTCTACACCGAGGCCATCGATTCGCTATTATAAATAGAATAAAAGTCTTGGAAAGGGCTCCAAATTGGGAGCCTTTTTTTATTTTAGTACTCTAAAGAAATTACCGAATCAGTTATGGAAAAAGTATATAAAGTTCAGGACCAAATAGACAATCAGTTGTTGAAAGACCGAAAGATTTTCCTCTGGGGAATGGTCGACGACGATACTGCCAAGCATGTGGTAGACCGATTGTTGTACCTGGATTCCTTGAACAACGACGAAATAAAACTTTACATCAACAGTCCCGGCGGTTATGTTACTTCGGGGTTCTCCATGTACGATACCATCAAATCCGTTAAGAGTCCTGTGTCGACTATATGCACGGGACTGGCAGCCTCTATGGGGAGTATTTTGCTTTCCGCAGGGGAAAAGGGCAGAAGGTTCATACAGCCCCATGCCCGGGTCATGATCCACCAGCCGAGCGGAGGTGCCCGTGGACCTGCCAGCGATATTGAGATTACCGCTTCAGAAATCATCAAGACCAAAGAACTCAGTGCCCAGATCCTAGCAGAAAACTGTGGTCAAAAAATGGAAAAAATCATGAAGGATTTCAATCGTGACCACTGGATGGGTGCGGAGGAAAGCGTGGCTTATGGTATTGTGGATGGGATTATGACCGAGTAAGTGCAGATTGAAAAGAAAATAAATGAAATCCCCGGGTTCAAAAACCTGGAATTGTTGGCCACGCAAGTGGTAGAAGGATTTATTTCTGGGCTTCACAAAAGCCCTTTTCACGGGTTTTCTGCAGAATTTGCCGAACACAAAATCTACAATCAAGGGGAAAGTACCAAGCACATCGACTGGAAACTCTTTGCCAAAACCGATAAACTTTACACTAAGCGCTACGAAGAGGAAACCAATTTGCGTTGCCACCTCATTATCGACAACAGCAGTTCGATGCATTATCCCAAAGTGAAAGAATTTGGGATCGATTCCATGAACAAAATTGGTTTTTCCGTGGTTGCCTGCGCTGCCATCATGAACCTTATGAAACGCCAACGGGATGCGGTAGGGTTAAGTGTTTATGGGGAAACTTACGACTACTACGCTTCAGAAAAAGGAAGTGAAAGGCACCACCAGATGTTGCTCGCACAGCTGAATGCCCTTTTGGGCAAGTCACAAAAGACGACCACTACAAATACCTACGGACATTTGCATCTCATTGCGGAAAAACTAAAACGTAGGTCTTTGGTGTTTTTGTTTTCGGATATGTTTCAAAGCGATACCGAAGAGACCAAACTTTTTGAAGCCCTACAGCACCTCAAATACAACAAGCACGAAGTCATTCTGTTCCATACCTTCGATAAGAGCAAGGAACAGGATTTTGAGTTCAGCAACCGCCCCAAACGTTTTGTGGACGTGGAGACCGGCGAGTATGTAAACCTTTATGCCGATAACATAAGGGAGTCTTATGAAAAGGCCGTTTCAAAGTACTTTTCCGATCTAAAATTGAAGTGCGGTCAATACCGTATCAAGTACGTAAGGGCCAATACCAACGAGGGTTTCAGCAAGATTTTGACCACCTATTTGCTGGAACGTCAGAAGTTTGGATAGCGGATTTTATTTTTTTGCTTTTTTGTTTGCGAATAAAAAAATGCGAAGTATATTTGCCACCGCTAATTGCGTAGCAAATACCATAATGCTTACTGTAGTAAGCCCCTGTAAAGGTTGGTGATTTGGTCTGGTAGTTCAGTTGGTTAGAA
>DJVA01000003.1 GCA_002440705.1 Flavobacteriaceae bacterium UBA6268
AGCCATACAGGCCTATAAAATTTTAATTTTGAAAAATCCCGAAAAAAGTGGTTTCTTTGCAGACCAAATTCGGGCCATACAAAAAATGTTAAAAGAAGAATAATGAGTACGTTTTCGATTTTTTTAGTGTTGATCATTTTCGTCGCCTTTTTATTGGTGATTGTAATCATGGTACAAAATCCCAAAGGTGGAGGGCTTTCCTCATCCTTTGGCGGCAGTGGAACCCAGCAACTGGGCGGGGTCAAAAAGACCACCGATTTCCTGGACCGAAGTACCTGGACCTTGGCCATCATATTATTGGCGCTAATCTTGCTTTCCAATATGTCCCTATTTAGCGGAAGGGGGAGTAATGATTATTTGCAGGATCAAGTAAAGGAAGTAGCCCTTCCCGATACCAACACGCCACCAGCTGACGGAACCTCCGAGGAAAAACCTGAGTAATCTCAATTCCCAAATAGAAAAAGAGGGCCAGCAGATTGCTGGCCCTCTTTTTTAGCTCCCTACAGAAAAGACAATTTATAAATTGAAAGCTTATAACTTGGCTTTCAGGCAAAAACATTTTGTGTAGTCCCGTTTTTTCTCTTATTTAGTAGTGCCACATCGTGCATTCGATTCCCCACAAAACAAGTTTGTCTCACCAAAACCGCAGCCATTATGGAACTAAAGCAATTTCCTTACCTGATGATTTTGTGGATGATGGCCATCCCCTTAAACGCACAAACCGTAACCATTCCCGACCCGTTTTTTAAAGCCAGCCTAGTAAATCACGATCCCCTCATTGATACCAACCACGACGGGGAAATACAGCTTAGCGAAGCAACAGCCTTTAGCGGCACCATCAATGTAAGCAGCCAAGGGCAGATTGTCGATCTTACGGGTATTGAAGCTTTTATCAACCTGGACGGGTTAGCATGCGACTTCAACCAAATCGGTTCGTTGGACCTCGCCGGAAATCCTGCAATACATATGGTATCGGCTTCTGGAAATCCTATCACTTCGATTAACATCACCAACAACCCCCAATTGGAATTCCTTCAAGTGAATAATGCCAACTTAACCACCATCAACACCCACGAAAATCCCCTCTTGCATTTTCTTTATGCCTCAGGATGTGGGCTTACCCAGTTGGACCTCACCAACAACCCCTTATTGGAAATCCTTATTCTCGACAATAACAACCTGGAAACACTGAATTTGAGTAATAACATCCAACTTTATGGCCTGTTCTGCAGAAACAACCGCTTTACCCACCTCAACCTAAGCAATAATCCCGAAATGTGGCAATTGGACCTCAAGGGAAACGATTTACTTACCTACATCAATCTAAAAAGCGGCAACAACCAAAACCTCAATATCGACAATGGCACCTATTCCTCCAACTTCGAAGACCTTCCGCTGTTGGATACGGTGTGCTTGGACGATGTTAACTCCGACCTCGCCGCATTCATCCTTTCCGAAACCGGCCACTCGGTCACCTTTACGGAGGACTGCAGCCTCAACATCAAAGAAAAGGTTGCCAATGAGGTACGAATTTTCCCAAATCCAGCCCACAACATACTAAATATCAGCACCAAAAGCGTTATACAACAAATCGAAATCTTGAACCTTTTGGGGCAATTCATACAAAAACAGGAGGGCAATGCCGCACAAATAACATGCTCCGTTAGCAACTTATCACAAGGCCTGTATTTTCTGAAAGTAACCCTGGAAAACAAGCAGACAGTGGTTTTTAGATTTTTAAAGGAATAATGATAACACAACTTAAATAAACAGCCCATGAGAATCCTTTACATCCTATGCTTTCTGGCTACCGCAACTTGTTTCGGGCAGGAAAAATTCAATGTTGCTGTTGGGTTTGGAGCTCCCGATCTATTAAATGCGAGTGCGAGGTATCAATTAAATCAAGTACAAATTGGCTTCAGTATTGGAACGATGCCATTTCGTAGGTACAATTCGTTATCGCTATCAGGCGATGTGTTCTACCACTTTGGCGGGTCCTCCAACTATTCGGAAAGACGGCCTTGGTATGGACGCATTGGGGCGGGCTACCTAAAGGGCGAAACGGATGAGTCCATTGACAAATATTACTTTCTTACCACACGAATAGGCAGGGACTTCAATATTTCAAAAAAAATGGGAATTGCCATTGATATCGGTATCGCAATCGAACTGGACCATGAAGAAGTGGTAAAGAAGCCCTCCAATGACTTTATTGAATTTAGCTATTTTGAAGTATTATACCCTAGTTTGGGGATCACCCTGTTTTACAGACTTTAACATCCCCTATTATGAAAACTTTTTAGTTCCCTTTACTTTATTGAGCTTTAAAATTTCCAGAGAATTATTGATAATTGACTAAATAGGAATAAAAAATGGGTGCCACGGCCATGGCACCCACCAATTAATAAATAAACCAAATGCGATTGTTTCACTTATTAACTTTTCAAATGTATGAGAAAATTTATTCTTACCCTCACTTTTCTCCCCTTTTTAACACTACTTCACGCACAAGAAACCCCAACATTCACCGTAGATAGCCTCTTGGTGAACGTAGACATGTCCTCCCTTTCCACAGGGATGCTCTATGACCGAACCATGGAATTAGGCCACCTGGACCACTTCAACGACTCCATCAACATGGCCAATACCGGCTACTTTGAACAGGCCCTGCTGGAATTGCGCAAAGCCTCTCTCGATCAAAAACTGACAGATTACAAGGAGTTGCGGACGTTCTATACACCGGATTCCCTAATGAATGTAGTGGATATCGGCATCCTCAATGCCAATTTCCAAAAACTCAATTACAATGAAGCAGACGAGAGTTTGGGAGCTCTTCGGATGACCCCCGACAGCCTCTTAGAGCGGATCGAGAACAACCAACCCATGTTCTTGGACCACCATACCTTTATGGTCGCACCGCTCAAGGAATACCTGATGGGGACATCCATCACCTATAAATTCGATCCTAACTTTTTGTTGCAGGATACATCCAATAAAAACCTAGTGTCCCTCATGGCCAACTTCGACACCAATACCAACTATACCCTTTTTGAAAACGGAGCCTTTACCCAAAGCGAAATAGAAATCCCTTACTCTGAAGAGGGCTATAAAATGTTGATCTTTACGGCCACCTTTCAGGATGGCAGCACCAAAACCACCCAAGGCATGCTGCATCTCAAATTGCCAGTGATCCCTACCGACCCATTGATGGATGATTTTGATATCTGGGGCTCCATCCCATGGCAGGGATTCAATGAGTCGGCTCCACATACGGGCAAACTTCATTACAGAATATTTTATCATACGAACAATGGCAACACCTTAAAGAAACTCCTAAAACCCATTGTCATTATTGATGGTTTCGATCCGGGGGACAAACGCAAGATCCAGGACAGCGATTCCCCATTACCGCCCAACAAACACCGATCCATTGAAGAAATGATGAGCTATCAGGACGCCAATGGAGGTACTATTAACCTGATTCCAATACTAAGGAATCTGGGTTATGATGTAGTCATTGTGAATCAGGTAGATCGATGGGACAATGGGTACCATATTGATGGAGGTGCCGATTACATCGAGCGCAATGCCCTCACCCATGTGGCCCTCTACAACCGACTCAACACCATTCTGACACAAAACGGCTGCAACGAACAACTGGTCATCGTAGGCCCCAGTATGGGCGGTCAGATTTCCCGCTATGCCCTGGCCTATATGGAAAAGGAAGGCATCCCTCACAACACCCGATTGTGGATCAGTATCGACAGTCCCCATTTAGGAGCCAACATCCCCATGGGCATCCAATCGCTACTCAACACGGTTTATGGAGACAGTCCAGAAGCACAGGAGTTCGTAGACAAGGAGTTAGGTTCTCCGGCAGCAAAACAGCAATTGATCGAGCAATTCTCAGGATGGACCAATAGCATTTTAAGATCGGATTGGTTGGATGGCCGAACCACCGGACAAGGCTTTTATCAGGACCGGGGCCGTCCCATTTATGTCAATTACTACAACCACTCGTTCAACAATGGCTTGCCCGGGAGTCAGGGCTATCCCCAAAACCTCCGCAAGATTGCCTTGGTCAACGGTTCCCTTAAATACAAAAAAGCCTTCTACAATCCGTACGAACCTTTGGGAACAGAATTTTCCAATATCCCTGTACTGGATCAATTTTCTGGAAGTGGTTTCCAAACCCTCAAAATAAAAGGGTATTCCAACGGCATCGGACATACCACAACGCTTGAGTCCTATTTTATGCCCCATTACAACGATAACCATAAAATTTCCTTTGCGAAAAAAAGATTCCCGGGCGGTTGGCATACTTACGACCGTTACATCACCAACATCAACTCCCGAGGTAACATGGACAATGTACCAGGAGGCTGGTTTTCCTCCCAAAGGGATTTAGCTGATGCCATCCTAAATTCAACTCCATGCGAATGGTTTATTGGCCAAATTTGTATTAACAATTGGAGCGTGGAAACCCTCGAACACGTCAATTCCTTTATTCCGGCAGTAAGCGCTTTGGGTTTTTACAACCCCAACTTCAACTGGGACGCCACCCTCAACCGCAATCTGGTGTGTACCGGAGAAATCCCTTTCGATTCCTATTTTGGCCCAAAGGTCAACGAACAGCATACCTCTTTCACCCAAGAAAGTGTCGATTGGCTCCTTGAAGAGTTGGCCGGAAATCCACAACCCCCAACGGTCTATTACAACGAAAGCAACCTCGAAGGGCCCAATGCCGTGTGTTATGGATCGGTAGCCACCTACGAGTTTCCTTCCTGTACGCCCTTACCGGTTACTACCTGGGAATCTTCCAGCAATATCGATATCGTAATCGCCAATGATTTTTCGATAACGGTGGAGGCCAACAATTCCAGTAGTGGTCCTGGCTTCATCAAAGCCATTTTCCCCAATAATGTCGTAGAAAAAAACATTTGGGTGAATGAACCATTAACTCCTGCCTATTTAAACGGGCCTGAAATTGTGAATACTGCAACCACAGTGCATTACGATGGTGGCATCGCAGAAGGGGCCAACTCCTACGAATGGTGGCTCCCGTATCCTTTCGAGGTGGTGGCTCCCTTTGATTATTTTGGGCCCAATTGGCAGGTATATCCCAATGCAGGAAAATCGACTTCCGTCTTTACAGGAAATGCTGGAAATAATGGATACGTCCAACTAATGGGCAAAAATGAATGCGGTTTGGGTGGTGCAAAAATACTCTCGGTAGTTCATGGTGCCGGTGGCGGGGGCCAAAACCAACTGCCCGTATACCCCTACCCCAACAGCAGCGACGATTCCTTTCATCTGGATTTCAGCAGTTATTCAGAAGGAAACTACGAAATCTATATTTACGACGCCTATTCCAACACACTCTATCAAGGCAGTAGTTCCAACATCGATAAAACCATCAGCACCTTAGATATTCCCGAAGGCAATTACTTCCTGCACATCCATCTGGATAGCGAGGTCCTGCAATACCAATTGCTCATCGGTCATTAAGGCTCATTAAACTGTCTTCCCCTCAATGCCAACTTCTGACAAGTTGGCATTTTTTTTAAGGAAATATGACATTTTCCGCCGTGGCATAGTTTCTGCCTAACCGATAGCGTAATTCTTAAACTAACAAAAATACATACCAATATGGCTTTGAAAATTCAACCGCTTGCAGATCGCGTGGTCGTCGAACCACAAGCAGCCGAAACCCAAACTGCTTCCGGGATTTATATCCCCGATTCCGCTAAGGAAAAACCCCAACAAGGCAAGGTCGTTGCCGTGGGAAAAGGAAAAAAAGACCACGACATGACCGTGAAGGTAGGTGATACCGTCCTTTATGGAAAATATGCCGGAAACGAATTGAAATTGGATGGCAAGGATTTCCTCATCATGCGTGAGGATGATATCCTAGCCATCATCTAACTTAAAATTTTTGCAAACCTTACATTAAATCATCAACTATGGCAAAAGATATAAAATTTGACATCGATGCACGCGACGCAATCAAAAGAGGGGTCGATGCATTGGCCAATGCAGTAAAAGTAACATTGGGTCCTAAAGGACGTAACGTCATTATCAGCAAATCCTTCGGCGCTCCCCAAGTAACCAAAGATGGGGTCACCGTTGCCAAGGAAATCGAATTGGAAGATGCCCTCGAAAATATGGGCGCTCAAATGGTGAAAGAAGTCGCTTCCAAAACCAACGATTTGGCCGGAGACGGTACCACCACAGCAACCGTTTTGGCTCAAGCCATCGTCAAGGAAGGACTTAAAAACGTGGCCGCAGGTGCCAATCCCATGGAATTAAAACGAGGTATTGACCAAGCCGTTGGTGCCATCGTGAAAGACCTCGAAAAGCAATCCACCAAAGTGGGGAATTCTTCTGAGAAAATAAAACAAGTTGCTTCTATTTCAGCCAATAACGATGACGCCATCGGAAGCCTTATCGCCGAAGCATTCGGAAAAGTAGGCAAGGAAGGGGTCATTACGGTGGAAGAAGCCAAAGGAACCGAAACCTACGTAGACGTAGTGGAAGGAATGCAGTTCGACCGTGGCTACTTGTCTCCTTACTTCGTCACAGACAGCGAAAAAATGCAGGCCGAACTGGAAAATCCCATGATCTTGTTGTACGACAAGAAGGTTTCCAACATGAAAGACTTGCTGCCTATCCTAGAACCGGTAGCACAACAAGGCAAATCCCTATTGATCGTTGCCGAAGATGTAGAAGGTGAAGCCCTAGCTACCTTGGTAGTAAACAAATTGCGTGGGGCACTTAAGATTGCCGCCGTGAAAGCTCCTGGCTTCGGAGATCGCCGTAAAGCCATGTTGGAAGACATCGCCATTCTTACCGGAGGTACCGTGATTGCCGAGGAACGTGGTTTCACCCTGGAAAATGCCACCATCGACATGCTTGGTACTGCCGAAACCGTTACCATTGATAAGGATAATACCACCATTGTAAACGGAGCCGGTAAGAAAACCGACATCCAAGCTCGTGTGGGACAAATCAAAGCCCAAATCGAAACCACCACCAGCGACTACGATAAGGAAAAATTACAGGAGCGCTTGGCCAAATTGGCTGGCGGGGTAGCCGTACTCTACGTAGGTGCTGCCAGCGAAGTGGAAATGAAGGAGAAAA
>DJVA01000047.1 GCA_002440705.1 Flavobacteriaceae bacterium UBA6268
TAAATAATAACAATAAACAATACTAATGGAGCATTGCTATGTCATTCTGAGCGAAGCGCAGCATCTCTATTTGCCCATGCGCCGTCTGGCCCCTTCGCTAAATAGGTCCACTGTACATTTTCTTGACGCTCGGTCCGGGGGCCCGAAGTCGCAGCTGAGGCGCAATTTCTCGGGCTGCGCCCGAATAAATAATAACAATAATAATAGATAATGCGTGCTAACTGTATGGAAAGTGTATGGATGACGCAAATGTACCCAAATGACGAAAAGAGGAAAAAAGCGGCAAAAAGGGTCGTTTTCGGTGGTGGCGGGTGGTGCGTACCAAAAATTGGGGTATCTTTAAAACAACAGAAAAAAACCATCATTAATTATCAATCTTTTAGGAGATCAACTTGCTTAAGTATCAAATTCCATTCGATAAAGAATTATTTGTTAAACAGTTTAGAAAGGCCTCAATCTATTATCTTAAAGCGGAATATAATAGGGTGAAAAGGTCTGCTTTTAATACTTTGGCCCTTTTAATTTTAGGGTTTATCATTCTGTTAATGGGTAGCGAGTTGAGTACGCTTTTTTTCGTGATGGGTATTTTTTCAATGTTTCTTTTATACCACAAAAATGAAAATTACAGGCAGACCAAAAGTGACTTCATGAGGATGGTTAGGGAATATGCTGAAGAAATAGACCCGCAAACCCCTGGTATTTTTGAATTTAGGGATGACTGTTTACGGTTTTCAAATAATTTAATTTGTACATGGATGAAATGGGGAGAATTCAAAAAATATAAAGTTCATGAATTGGACTTGATTTTTATCCCAAAAAATATAAAGGATCAGGTATTTGTAATCAATGAATGTGAAGTTGGGAAAACTGAGTTCCAAAGAATACGCGCCTTTGTAAAAAATAAAATCCCATGAATTATGTTCAACCGTACTATGCGCCATTATTTTGAGGCACTGCATGAGCCTTAGCGAAAATCAAAATACCATTTATGAAACTCAACGTAAAATCCAATACCTGGTGGGGACCGCCCCGGAATTTTTCGACCGAGCTTGAGGACCGCAAGGTGAGCTGGTTGGAATTGTTCTACGATTTGGTGTATGTGATTGCCATTGCCCAAATTACCCATCAACTTGCGGCACATGTAAGCCCGTTGGGGCTGATTGACTATATGTATTTTTTCGCCATGATTTTCTGGGGATGGCTCAACGGGAGTTTGTACCACGACCTCCACGCCTCCAGTGGCTTGCGCACCCGACTCATGACGCTCTGGCAAATGCTGATCATAGCCGCATTGGTGATTACTTTGGAGAGCCCCCCCGAACAGGTGGTCTTTAACGTGACCATCGTACTGATGGTCATGCAACTGTACATCACCTACCTTTGGTGGAGCGTGGGTTTTTACGACAAGTACCATCGCAAACTGAACAAACCCTACACCATCATTTATTTGCTTTCCCTGGCCTTGATGGGCACCACCCTGTTTTTGAAGCAACCCTACATACGCTTGGTGTTTTTTGTCACGCTGCTCTTGAATTACCTCCCACCCTTTGCCACCCAACGCTTCGTACTGAATCGTGAAACCATCCAAATGAACCTTTCCGCCAGCATGTCGGAGCGCTTGGGCCTGTTCACCATCATTGTGTTTGGGGAAGTGATCACGGGGGTCATAGGAGGCGTCGGGGCCCTGCACCAATTGAGTTTCCGAATATGGATGAACTTTGGCTTGGCGGTGATGATCGTCTTTGCCCTGTGGTGGCTGTTTTTTACCCTCACTTCCGATAGGCCATGCAAACCGGGTTTTGTGAACAGCAGCCTGCTGGAGATCCTTTACATCCCCACCTTGATCGGCTTAGGGTTGATCGGTATGGCGTTGGGGGGACTTTTTGGAGGGGAGTTTCACAGCAAAATTGCGTGGCTGACGCCCAAAACAATTTTTGGTAGCGCCTTGTGCCTGTACTTTGTGGGAATTGCTGCCATGATGTATTTTCTGGACTATCCCTCCAAGTACATGCGTTTGAAAAAGCGGGCGCAAGCCATCCTGCTGCTGGCGGCATTGGTGTTTCTAGCGATGGCATTGGTGGAATTCCACTTTTCGCTGTTGGTGTATTTGTTGCTAGTGTTGGGGCTGATCATTGGCATCATCCTATTGTTGAATTATCATTGGTATGTGCTCCATGCACAGGCCAAAGACCGACCTGACTAGGACCATGAACAATGAACAATTAGCAATGCCACCCTGTGCCTAGCCGGAGGACGTGGCTACCGTATGAACAAACAAAACCAAAAATACCTCATTTAAGCAATTTGTAACCATACCATGAGCATCAACAACTACATTACCGAAAGTGGCAAGGAAGCCTGGAAACCCTTAATTGAAGCAGGCGTGGAAACCCGGGGCATTTTTATAAAAGTGCTGCATTTTGACAAGGAAACCCAACGGGCCCCCACCTTCCTGTTGAAATTTGAGGCTGGGGCCTCCTACCCTTACCACAACCACCCCGCGGGCGAAGAGGCTTTTGTGTTGGAGGGCGAAGCCTACTTTAACGAAGCCAAACTCACCAAGGGTGATTACCTTTACACCCCACCGGGCTCCAAGCACGGGGTAAAAACAGAGGTGGGTTGTGTGATCTTTTTTCGGGTGCCGGAAGAGGTGGAGATTGTGGCCCCTTAAAAGACTAAATTGGTAAATTTTGAGTTATTAAGTAATCATCCTACTCAATAGGGCATAGTATTTGAGACCCGCAACTAAAACCGTCACTCATGAAAAGCCGTTTCCTCAACATCCAATCCCCCTGCTCTGAAAACTGGGAGCAAATGACTCCCGAAGAACAAGGCCGCTATTGCAAAGCCTGCGCCAAGCACGTTCAGGACTTCACTGCCTTGACCCCATTGGAGATTTCCCAACAACTCCAAAATACCAAAGGGACCCTGTGCGCCCGAGTCACCCCCCAACAGTTAAAGACCCCTTTGCTGAACCTGGAGGCCTCTAAGAAACTGGAACTGCCCTACGCCAACATTGCGGCAGGGTTGCTGGCCGTGACCACCCTTACGATGGGCCCAACAGCGCAAGCCGACACTACCCGCCTAAAAACGGAATGGGTAGCCACAACCGATTCGGTTGTGAAAACCAAAACCGAAACCCCCAATACGGAAGTGTCAGACCACGACAAAAAGCTGGAGCTTACTTTTAGGGGTCGCATCATTTCCAATGCAACCAAAAAACCTTTGGTGCATGCCAAGGTGCTGTTTGTAACGCTACAAAAAATTTACAGCACCTATACCGAAAAGAATGGCTCCTTTTCCTTGAACATCCCATCGCATTTGGTGGATGAGGCCAACGTGATCCGGGTGGATTATGATTCCCTTCAAGGCGGTAGAGATGGGCTTTATTTATTTTACGACAACGAGGACTTCATCCTATCCAAAAACGAGCTGCAGTCCTTCAACCGCATTTATGCTGAGCCAAGTCCGATGATCATGGGCATGGTCTTTTATGAACGTCCCAAAGAAAATCCGAAGGTGTATGTAAATGGGACTTCCATGGACTTCAACAAATACCAGAAGCAGTATGCAGAGGATCCAGAAAGTTATAACCGCGGGGACCTTTACTATTTCGATCCCAAAGAAGCCGAGGCCATTACGGGTGGCAGCACCAAAGGAGGGCTTATTCTGTTTTGGGATAAGTAAACTCTTGTGCTTAATAGGCTTTCCCACATTGTGAAAAAAAAAGGTTTCCAACTTCCGTGCAAAGAAGTACCTTTAATGCCTATGAGCGCCAAATACGACACCCTAGGCCTAAACTACAACCAAACCCGCAAGGCAGATCCCTACCTCTTTGAGAGGCTCTTGAGCCTGCTGGAACCCTCTAAGGATGCCAGCTATTTGGACATTGGCTGCGGAACGGGGAATTACACAGCACAATTCCTACAAAAAGGGTTCCGATTTATCGGTATGGACCCTTCCCAAATCATGCTGGATAAGGCGCATGCGTTCCATCCAGAAGGAACCTGGATGTTAGGCGCTGCTGAAGATACGGGCTTGCCCAACGCTTCTGTAGAAGGGATCGTGGGGACGCTCACCCTGCATCACTGGAACAACTTGGAAGCGGCTTTTAAGGAGTTGTACCGCATTCTTAAACCAAATGGAAAACTGGTGTTTTTTACCTCCACCCCTCAACAAATGGAGGGCTATTGGTTGCAGCATTATTTCCCTAAAATGCTAGAGGCCTCCATCCAACAAATGCCTTCGTTGGAAACCTTGGAAAACGCTCTGACAAGGGCAGGTTTTACCATTACTGCAACCGAGCCTTATGAGGTACGGAAAGACCTCCAGGACCATTTTCTGTATTGTGGTAAGGAACAACCCGAACTGTATTTGGACCCTATCATACGGCAGGGTATTTCCTCTTTCTCCAATTTGGCCCTTCAGGAGGAAGTCCATAGTGGACTTACGCAATTAAAATCCGATATTGCAAGCCATAAGATTCAAAACGTGATAGAATCCTATGAAAACCATCTAGGGGACTATCTTTTTATCGTAGCACAAAAAACCACTGTCCATGCATCCTGACATCAAAACGTACAACGACGCCCAAAGTGAAACCGAGCAGCCTATTTGCCGGTTGTTGGCTCAAACCATTGACCAACACCTTCCGCAAGCAGAAAATAAAATCTGGCACCGGCATCCCGTATGGTTTCTGGACGGCAATCCCATTGTGGGGTACAGCAAACTAAAGGGCGGCATCCGCTTGCTGTTTTGGAGTGGACAATCGTTTGAAGAGCCCCAATTGCAAAACGAGGGAAGTTTCAAGGCTGCAGAAATGCGCTACACCGATGTGTCGCAAGTAGTGGTATCCGATTTAAAGCGTTGGTTGGAAAAGGCGCAACGCATTCAATGGGACTATAAAAATATTGTGAAGCGCAGAGGCGTTTTGGAACGTTTGTCCTAACCTACTAACTTACAAAACTGTTACTTTTGCATGATGGAAGCACACCGTTTATTGAATGACGACCTTTTTCTGGAACAATTCAAGGCCTGTACCCTAGAACCGACTATTTTCAGTCATGAGGCCCATTTACGCCTGGCTTACCTGCAGTTACAACACTATGGTCTTGAAACGGCCCTCGAACTAGTGCCAAGGCAGCTTCAAAACTATGTGGCCCACCTAGGTGCCGAAACGAAATACCATGCCACCCTTACCATAGCTGCGGTACATGCAGTGTACCATTTTATGCAACGAACGGAAGCGATTGACTTTTATGAGTTCATAGATGCGGTCCCACAACTCAAATACCACTTCAAGGAACTCCTAGCAAGTCATTACGGTTTTGACCTTTTTGAAAATACTGATGCCAAGGCGTCTTACATACCGCCCGACCTCATCCCCTTTGAACACCCCAATCCTTCCATAACATGAAAGCGCCACTTTTGAAATATGCTGCAGAACTGTTAGGGACTTTCATCATGGTCTTTATTGGCACTGGAGCAATTGTATTGGACGATTGGACCCACGGCGGAGTTTCCCATCTAGGCGTTTCGCTTGCCTTTGGAGTAGCCGTAGCAGCCATGGTATTTGCCTTCGGAAGGCTATCGGGGGCGCACATCAACCCTGCGGTAACTTTGGCATTTTGGTTTTCGGGGCGTTTTCCCAGGCCGCATTTGATGCCTTACATCATCAGTCAACTTCTTGGAGCCTTTTGCGCCAGCATCCTGTTGCATTTCATGGCACCGAGCCATCCTGATTTGGGCAGTACCTATCCCACCGTAGGGATGACCGCTTCCGTAATTTTAGAAGTCCTATTGACGTTCATCCTCATGTGGGTGATTTTATGGGTTTCCACGGGTTCGAAAGAAATCGGGAAATGGGCACCCATCGCCATTGGAGGTACTGTTTTTTTGGAAGCCTATTTGGCAGGACCGCTTACCGGGGCGTCCATGAATCCGGCACGATCCTTTGGCCCTGCATTGGCCTCGGGCCAACTGGCCCACCTTTGGATGTACTTGCTGGCTCCCGTTATGGGTGCGATGGTTGCCGTGTTTGCCTGTCGCCTGTTGAAAGGAAAAAAATGTTGTGCCACACCAGGGGCGCTTTGTCCTTAAAATGTGTATCTTGGATTAAGAAATCACTAACCGCCAATTCATGAAAAAAAAGATCCTCTTTATCCTGTGCCTTCTTTTTGGACTGATGTTCATCAATGCAGGGCTCAATAAGTTTTTCAATTATATGCCTGCCCCAGACGATATCCCGGAAAATATGATTCAATTGATGGGAGCCATCGATCAGTTTGGTTGGTTGATGCCCTTGATTGGGTTGGTGGAAGTCCTTGGTGGCATCCTTATCATCCTACCCAAGACCCGCGCATTGGGGGCCATCGTTATTTTCCCCATCATGGTAGGTATCATGCTTACCCATTTGATCAACTCACAGATGGGACTGCCCATTGCCAGTGTATTGTTTGTCATCCTATTGTGGGTATTGTACGAAAACCGTAAGAAATATGCGGGATTGATTGGATAAGCGTCCGCAACCTTTTTGGCAGTAACGTCGTTGAAAGGCTGTGAGTCCCTGCTAATTTTAGAAAAACCGAGCATGTTCCGTTGGTTGTTATTGTTGTTACTGGTTCCCAGTGTGTTGTATTCCCAAACTCCAGAGAATGGTCATGAACAATGGGAATACGCCTTGGTGGATTCGGGTGATGTCCTGCAATTGGCTTTACCGGTAGGTGCGCTTACCTACTCTCTGCTCAAAAAGGACTATGAAGGTTCTAAGGATTTTCTGCTTTCCTATGGTACTGCCATGACCCTCACCTATTCGCTGAAATACATAGTCCACAAACAACGTCCCGAAGGTCGGGACCGCTACGATTCGTTCCCCTCTGGTCATACCTGTTCGGCTTTTGCGGGTGCAGCCTTCATCCAACGGCGTTACGGTTGGAAGTGGGGCAAATTTGCCTATCCCTTGGCTGCATTGGTTGGCATCAGCCGTGTGGAAGGGCCGTATGGGTATCACGACTATTGGGACGTGCTCGCAGGTGCGGTCATTGGTGTGGGAAGTGTATACCTTTTTACCAAACCCTACGAACCCTCGCAGGTACAGGTTGGTTTCACTGCCCATAGAAATTTTAAGGGCGTATCGGTTACCTGGAGTTTTTAGGATTCAGTTTGGTTCCTGTAAATAGTGTATCTTAGAACTGGGAAAAATATGCATACTAATGACCACTAGAGGACATACCATTTACCACGACCTTTTCATCAAGGCGCCCGTTGAAAGCATATATAAGGCAGTGAGCGAACCGAAGCACTTGGAAAACTGGTGGCCCAAGCGTTGCTCCGGTACTCCTGAAATTGGGGAGGAGTACCATTTGTTTTTTACCAAGGAATACGACTGGTATGGAAAAGTTTCGCAGTTGACACCCAACAAACATTTTTACATCACCATGACCCAATCCGATCTGGACTGGAACTACACCAAATTTGGGTTTGAACTTAAGGAAGAAGGCGATCAGGTTCGCGTTTCCTTTACCCATGCAGGATGGCCACACTGCAACGAACACTTCAGGGTTTCCTCCTATTGTTGGGCCATGCTGCTGAATGGTCTAAAGCAGTATGTGGAAAAGGCAATTGTGGTGCCTTTTGAGGAACGAAGTTGAATTTCCTTGACGGCTCATTAACATTCCATTTGACTTTTTAATTTTTCATTATCCCACCAATTGGGAGACAATATTTTTTTTTGTGGTAAACTTCCAAACCAATGTTCAGAAAACACGTTTTTCTTACCTTGATGGTTATCGGTTATTCCCATTTTCTAAGTGCACAGAGTCCCGTAACCGGAAAGGTAGTAGATGCTATAGATCAACAACCTTTGATTGGAGCCCAAGTAATCCTAACCAAATTAGGTACTGGAGCCGTTACAGATGAATCGGGGGATTTTAAACTAAATCTTACCGTAGGAACCTTCACTCTAAAAATCGTTTATCTGGGGTATGAAGACCTTGTTCTAGAGATCGATACCAAGAACCCACAACTGGGCACTCTTCAACTCACACGTGCCAACACCACCTTGGATGAGGTGATTGTAAGCGCTTCTCCCAACAACTATAAAAGAGACTTCAAGGGAAGTAATTTCCGGTTGAATCCCATGACCTTAAAAAACCTCAATCCCCTTAATACCGAAGAAGTCCTTAAAATTGTTCCGGGAGTCAACATTGTGGGGGACATGGGTTTGTCTAACCGTCCTAATATTAGCATTAGGGGTTCCTGGGGGCGTCGCTCTAAAAAAGTGCTTTTGATGGAAGACGGTTCGCCATCTGCTCCGGCACCCTACATAGCACCCGGGGCATATTACAATCCAGTAAGTGACAGGATTGCCTCCATTGAGGTCTATAAGGGAGCCGACATGTTGCGCTTTGGTCCCAACAACATGTACGGGGCCATCAATTACATCACTGCCTTGCCTCCCCAAAAGCCCGAATTGCGCCTAAAGCTGGTGGGCGGGGAACGCAATTACCAAACGGGATTGCTCTCCTACGGTGGTACCTGGAACCATTTGGGGGCTTTGGTAGAAGGTGTTTACAAAAAGTTTGATGGATTTACGGACAATTCATCTGTAAAGGTCCTGAACCTGAACGCCAAGTTATTTGCCAGGCTTTCGGATAAACAATCGCTTTATTTTAAGGTAAGTGGTCAATTTGAAGACAACAAAGCTTCACTGAGTTCGCAGACGCCCTTTACCTTTGAGACCGACCCTACCCAAAACCCGCTGGATGCAGACCAGTTTACGATGCGGCGTTACGGGGTGGACATCATCCATAAATGGCTCCCAAAACCGCACTTGAGCTTTACATCCAAAATCTATGCGTCCGATTTTGAGCGCGATTGGTGGCGGCAGGTTACGGCCAAAGTGAAGGCTTCGGATGTAAGGGAATATGTGGGCGAAGCCATTTACAACGATCGCTACCGGTACTTGAACGGGGTAGATTTTGACGATGAAGATTACGTGATTGTAGGTCGGGTTTTAGATGGTAAGGAAAGTACTACCGATAGTCGATGGACGTACACCGTTGCTGGAGTGAAAGAAACAGCCAACATTGAATGGACGGCTTGGGACGAAACCCAGCACTTGGAAGTAAGCTTCAACCTGCATCGGGAAACCTTTAAGGACCGTTTTTTGGAGGCCCCGAATAGCCGTTGGGCACGTTATGGTACCACCACCACAGACCTGTGGTACCGATTGTGGTCGGCCAATGGGTTTATTCGGAACGAATTCAACCTCAAGAAATGGGGCATTACCCCCATCCTGCGCTTTGAGCATGTGGACATGTACCGCCAAGATTTGATTGCCGTTGCAGCCGATCCAAACATTACCGATACCAAAGCAGGACGTGAGCCCAATGTGTACGACCAATTTCTTCCGGGAATCACATTAGATTACCAAATAAAACATGGAGAACTTTTTGGCAGTGTCTACGAAGGGATGATTGCCCCTTCCAAAGTATTTGGGTTTTTGGTGGAACAGGATGGCATTGTAACCAATCCGTTGGCTGGAGAAAGCATCAACATCAAGCCCGAGTTGAGTTGGAACACGGAAATTGGTTGGCGCGGTTCCCTTTTCAATGACCGTTTGAATGGACAATTGGTCTATTTCAACAACACCAGCAGGAATTTCTATGCCGGAGGGCGCAACGAGGTGTTTCAGGAATTGGGGAAAATCAATGTGCAAGGAGTGGAATTGGCCATAGGCACTTTACTGTTTGACCAAAACGAGCACCAAATCCGTTTCTTTGGAAACCTTACCCTTCTTCATTCCAAAATATTGGAAGGGAAGCTACTGGACAAAGACCTCTTTTCCCAAGTGGTCCATAACGGGGCCACACGCACTGAGTTTCTTCAAAAGGTAAACGCAAACCGCAGTGCTTATGAAATCTATGTAAGCGACGGCAATGGCGGCGAGGAGCTTTTTACGGACCCTATACTTACTGAAGACGCCTTTCAGAACATCACCAAAAGCATCGTACAATTTGGAGGTGCGGGTCTCGACGAAACCAAGGCACCATACACTCCTTCTGTAAACCTTACTGCTGGATTCAATTACGACTGGAACGCATTGTCATTGGGCCTTAGTGGCACCTATGTTGGGGAACAGTTTACGGAGTTCAACAATTTTGAAAGGGAATCCAGCGACGGAGCCATTGGCAAGCTGCCCTCCTATTTCAGCATGGATGCCTTTGCCAATTACGATTTCAACATGGGACAAAAAATACATTGCAAGGCGTTCATCAATGGCAAGAACATCACGAACAACATTTACAGGGCTTCTCGTTTGAACCGAGCGACCTCGGGAGTGTTCCCGGGAGGGTTCCGGCAGATCATTCTGGGCATCAACATGCAACTTTAATGTAAGCATTCGTTATCTTTGAAGGAAAGCTGTCCTTATGGTTTCCGAACGGGAGTTTATAGAGTTGGCCCTTTCCTTTAATGAGAGCATACAGCAACCTCATTTTGAACGTACTGGCTTCAAAGTAAAAGGAAAGCGGATGTTTGCCACGTATCTGTCCAAAGACAACACCGCCAACATCATTTTGAGCCTGGAAGAACAAAAAACGTTCTGTGCGCTCGATCCCGAGCATATCCATCCCGTACCCAATAAATGGGGGGAACGGGGTTTTACCACCTTCCATTTAAACCATTTGCCCCAAGAATGGGTCCAAGAGGCATTGTACAGTGCCTATCGTGAAACCTTAAAACCCAAAAAATCATGAAAAAGCTAATCTGGGTGACCTATTGTTTGCTATCCCTGCAAGTACTTTATGCAGGAACCCTTGTTGAACAAAAACTTAATTGGCAAGGGTTTGAACGCGGTTACCTCCTCTATGTTCCTGATTCTTATAATCCCCAAATCCCTGCACCCCTACTCTTCGATTTGCACGGTGGGGGCGGTACGGCGGCAAATACCATCAAGCTTACCTTTGGTGGCTTCAACAAGTTAGCGGATAAACATGGTTTTTTGGTTGTCTACCCAAACGGATTGGGCAAACAATGGAATGACGGCCGAGTCGACATCCTTAAGGAACAATTCCAAGACGTGGATGATGTGGGGTTTATTCTTGAAATTGTATCACGTATAAAAAAAGCCTACTCCATCAACTCCCAGCGCATCTTTACCACGGGCATGTCCAATGGCGGTTTTATGTCCACGCGCCTGCTATGCGATGCTGCCGACGTATTTCGGGCGGGTGCCATTGTTACCGCAACCATTTCCGAAGCCTACTTTCCCGAGTGCCATCCCTCCCAACCCGTTGGGGTATTGGTGATGAATGGTACCGAAGACCCCCTTGTGCCTTACGAAGGAGGCCCTATAAAAGTGCTTCGAAAAACCCGGGGCATCGTTTTGAGTACCGATGCCTTTATGGCCTTCTGGGCAGAACAAAACGGTTGTGAGATTTCGGGAGCGGCCGTACAACTACCCAATACCGCCCCCTACGACGGAACCACTACCCAAGTAACCACCTACGAAAATTGTTCGGAGGGGGGCGCCTTAACCCTGTACTCCGTAAATGGTGGAGGCCATACCTGGCCGGGAGGCAAGCAATACCTGGGTAGGCGTGTGATAGGCAAAACCGCCCGTGATTTTGATGCTTGTGAAGTCATTTGGGCTTTCTTTAGTTCCCTGTAATAAATTAAACAGCTGGCTTTAAGGTTATTACAATTTTTTTTGTACCTTTAGTACTCCCCCCAACAGCCAACTACCTTCCGTGGAGCAGGACAGTGTGATATATGGAGCAAGGTTTTGGCTTCAGAAGCTGTAACCAAAACACACCTATATCATGAGAATTGTGCACTATTGCCTGTTTGCAGCTGCAATCATGCTGCTGGCTGCTTGTGAATCCCACACCAAGGACGATTTACCCACCAAGCCCAAAGACCAATTGGAAGCGGCACTCACCAATTGGAATACCTATTACGGTAGCGACATACGCTCGGAAGGCTGGAGTTATGAAGACAGCCTTGATGACGAAGAGGATCGAAAGGAAGCTGTGGACCTAATGACCGATGCCAGCACTACCTGGTTCCCCAGCATTGCCTTTACCGATACAACCTACACTACCAAAGCGGTGCAATTGAGAGACGACCCCAGTGTGACCCAAGCGGCCATCGACGACTGGAAAAGCAAGGTGGATGGGGATGCAAAAGTGGGACAACACCTACTGAAATTGCAGTGGAAATCGGTAAGTGACGGAAAAAGCTTCGTCAGCTATTGCCTCGCCGATGATGATAAACTCATTTACGACAGTATGTTGATGAATGCCTCGAGGGTACACCCCTCCAACAGTTGTTTCAGTTATAAAATGTGGTGGGCCTGGGAAGGTGACGACCCTGCCAACTGGACCCGTGGCAGCATTTATGCAGACGTCACCCCTACCTGTAGGAATGGGGTACCCATTACCTGTGATAAGAATTGTACTGCCTCTATGACCCTTGGAGAGGCTAAAATCAATTGTACCAGCACGATTGTAGACAATTGTTGTTCTATGGAATATTCCTGGGCCTGGGCCTGCGGCTTCAAATCGGTGAAGGTTGCTGCCGACGGATTTACTTTGGAAGTGGAAGGCATCATCGGTTCGGGAGGCTCCGGAAATGGTAGCTGCACCCGTTGTTGTGAGGTGACGCCGACTCCATAGCAATGGTCCCCTTTTAAGAAGTAAAGTCCCCATAGCTTCCGTTATGGGGATTTCCCTTTGGAAGTAGCTATTTTTTGAAATAAATGTACTTTTAATGCTTAAAGCATTTTCATGGACTTTGAATACTTTCGGCAGGCCTTGCAGCACATTAGTCCCATAAACGATGAAGCATGGGAAGATTTCAGCACCCTGTTAAAGCCCGTGAAATTAGCCCGTAATGCATATCTAGTAGAGGCAGGAGACCGAACACAAGATTGTTATGCCCTTTTGGGGGGCGTAGTGCGGGTCTTTTTCAACAATGATGGACAAGAATACAATAAGACTTTTTTCATCCCAGGGATGTTCCCTACACCCCTAACCGCATTGTTGTCTGATGCCCCGGCAGCACTTTCTTTTCAGTGTTTGACTGATTGTTCATTGATCCAATTTTCCTATAAAGGGTTCCGATCTCTTTTTAACAAACACCGCTGTCTGGAGCAATTGCTGCTCGCTATTTTAGAGCAAGAATGGATTTCCAAGGAACGCCACGACATTCGCATGGTCACTTTGGATGCCACTGCCAATTACTTGTTATTTCGGGAAACCTACCCAGGGTTGGAACAACTAATCCCACAGTACCATATTGCCTCCTATCTGGGAATCACTCCTATCCAATTAAGCCGAATTAGGGCACAATTGGCCAAAAACCATTGATGCACTTCTTAACATAGGTTAATGCCCAGATTTTGGGGAATGAGGTTCTTTGTACCGAACCCTTAACCCTAGAACTGATGAAAACACTTTTCAACCATCCAACCGAGCTTTACATCATCGCAGGAATCGCCTGTCTTTGCATCATGATTATCATCGATTTCATTTTAGGTCCAGAAGCCGAACATCTCAATGCCTGGGTCATCGTCAATCGCTTGCTTGGGCGGGAAATTCCGTTGACAGACAGTCTTGCCATCCAACGCTTGGGCCTTGGGGGAGCTACCTTTTTAATGCTTGCCATTAATGGAGCCCTTGGGATTTTTTTGATCCAAGGCCTGAAATTATTCATCAAACTCATTCATTCATAAAACTTCTCCTCATGAAAACATCCAACAACACTATCCTTATTACGGGCGGTACCTCTGGCATCGGCTGGGCCCTTGCAACGGCGCTGAAGTCGTTGAACAATACCGTAATCCTGTTGGGACGAAATAAGGCTAAATTGGCCACTGCCCAAAATGACGGTTTTGAAACCATTGCCTGTGACCTGTCCGACCCTTCCCAAATAGAAGCTGCCAGTGTGCTCTTGCAAAATCAGTACCCAAACCTCAATGTGCTGTTCAACAATGCTGGGATTCAACAAAACTACCTTTTTGCCGAATGTGTGGTCCCCATGGAGCGCATGATGGAAGAAGTGACCATCAATTTGACTGGACAAATGGCATTGACGCAACTGCTCCTTCCTCAATTGATGCAACAGGAACGCGCCTTCATTGTAAACACTACCTCTGGTTTGGGGGCTTTCCCAAAATCGGACGGAATCGTATACAGTGCCAGCAAGGCTGGCATGCGAAGCTTTAACTTGGGATTGCGCTACGCACTCAAAAATACCCCCATCAAAGTCATGGAGTTTATACCTCCCGTTACAGCCACTGCCATGACCCAACAAAGAAACGAAGACAAGATGAGTCCTGACAACCTTGTAGCCTACATACTGCCTCAGCTTGGAAAAGAAAAAAAAGTAGTGACAGTACCCAAAATGCGCTTATTTTTGAAGGTAGCCAAGTATTTCCCTGGGCTTGCACATAAGATTCTTTCCAAATAGTTTAAAAAGAGACGTGTGCTTTCTCAGACTGTATGGGGTTTTCGTACCTTTGCGCTATGGAGCACCAGGATACCATTGTTGCCTTGGCCACACCTGCAGGTGCAGGGGCTATAGCCATTGTGCGCCTCTCAGGAGCTGAAGCCATCAACCTTGCAGCATCAGTGTTTGCTTCGGTATCGGGAAAGGATTTGATGGCCCAAGCGTCCCATACGGTGCATCTAGGCTACGTGAAAGATGGCGATCGGACGCTGGATGAAGTCTTGGCCACCCTTTTTAAAAACCCGCACAGTTATACAGGAGAAGATGTGGTGGAATTCTCGTGTCATGGCAGTCCCTTCATCCAACAGGAACTTATCCAATTGTTGCTACGAAAAGGGGCCCGCATGGCCCAACCAGGGGAGTTTACCCTTCGGGCCTTTCTGAATGGGAAGATGGATTTGAGCCAAGCAGAAGCCGTGGCCGACCTCATTGCCAGTGACAGCGCCGCGAGTCACCAGTTGGCCCTACAGCAGATGCGGGGCGGATTTTCCTCAGAAATAAAAGCACTACGGCAGCAATTATTGCACTTTGCTTCCTTGATTGAACTGGAATTGGATTTTGCAGAAGAAGATGTGGAATTTGCCGACCGAAGCGAATTCGAACAACTCTTGGAACGCATCACCCGGGTCTTGAAACGGCTCATAGACTCCTTTGCCACGGGGAACGTATTGAAGAACGGCATCCCGGTTGCCATCGTGGGCGAACCCAATGTGGGGAAATCTACGTTGTTGAATGCCCTGTTGAACGAGGACCGCGCCATTGTGAGTGATATAGCCGGGACGACGCGGGACAGTATTGAGGATGAAATCAGCATTGGAGGGGTGAGCTTTCGATTCATCGATACGGCGGGGATCCGCGAAACAGCCGATGTGATCGAGGGCTTGGGCATCCAAAAGACCTTTCAGAAGATGGAACAGGCCCAGGTGGTACTGTTCATGCTTAGTGCGGCTAAGTTTCTGGAAAATACGGGAGAAATTTTAATGGAAATCGAACGGGTCAACAATAAGTTTCCGCAGAAAACCCTGTTGGTCATTGCCAATAAAATAGATCAACACCCCCTTTCTGAACTATCAACCCTACAATCCCAAATTCCAAACCTGTTGTTACTTT
>DJVA01000097.1 GCA_002440705.1 Flavobacteriaceae bacterium UBA6268
TCCAATTATCTGGTATATTCAAAATAAAGGAGCTATAGAACGGAGCCTGAGTGAAACTGGTTAGGGTCACGTAATTATCCGGATCGATTTGCGTCATTTTCAAAAAAGATTGCGGAGTGTAGTTTTTTCCATCGTAGGTAAAAGTATTGGGATTTTCACCCAAATAAACATCCAAAACGGATTCGATGGCGTTTTTCCAGTTTTTGCTGAGCTTACCTGCGGGATTGTCCACGTAGGTCTTCAACATGGCTTCGAGGACTGCTACCATTTCGGCGTGGTTGTGGGAGGTGTTTCCAGATTTCAATCCGCTGAAAACGTCCTCGGGAACCAAACCAAATTTTTTTACGGAGTGCATCACATCGTGCGCCAGACCACCTTCACCAAATTGGGCCTTTCCTTGGCGCATTACATAGTTTTCGGCCTTAAGGGGGTAGGTATTGCGCACGGTGTACATTTCGGAAAGATCTATGGGTTTCCCTGTTAGACGGATGATTTCACTTTCGAGAAATGAGGTGCTGGAAAAACTCCAACACGTACCTGTTCGCCCTTGGCTGATAACCGGAGTGGCTTCCAGATCGATAATTTCGCTAAATTGATAGGATTGTTGTGCAAACGTGTTGTCCACGATCAAACAAATTGCAAGAAGTAAAAAAAGGTTACGCATCATTTTTGGATTATCTTTGAGGTAAAAATACGGAATAATGAAAGAACCTGCTTGGAAAACAGCGAAAGAATATACCGATATCACCTACAAGAAATGTAACGGCGTTGCACGGATTGCCTTTAACCGCCCTGAGGTGCGGAATGCGTTCCGCCCTAAAACCACCAGTGAATTGTTGGATGCGTTTCACGATGCACAGGAGGATACTTCCATTGGCGTGGTCTTGCTTTCTGCCGAAGGACCCTCGCCCAAGGATGGCGTTTTCAGTTTCTGTAGTGGAGGCGACCAAGGAGCTAGGGGGCATCAGGGTTATGTTGGGGAGGATGGTTACCATCGGTTGAATATTTTGGAAGTGCAGCGGCTCATTCGTTTCATGCCCAAGGCCGTAATCGCGGTCGTACCAGGCTGGGCTGTGGGAGGGGGGCACAGTTTGCACGTGGTTTGCGATTTAACTCTTGCAAGCAAAGAACACGCCATCTTCAAACAGACCGATGCCGATGTTACCAGTTTTGATGGCGGCTACGGCAGTGCCTATCTGGCCAAGCTGGTTGGGCAAAAGAAAGCGCGCGAAATTTTCTTCTTAGGCCGCAATTACAGTGCCCAAGAAGCCTTTGAAATGGGCATGGTGAATGCCGTGGTTCCGCACGAGCAATTGGAACAGACTGCTTACCAATGGGCTCAAGAGATTTTGGCGAAGTCCCCCATTTCCATCAAAATGTTGAAGTTCGCCATGAACCTTACCGACGATGGTATGGTAGGACAACAGGTATTTGCCGGGGAAGCTACCCGATTGGCTTACATGACCGACGAAGCCAAGGAAGGCCGTGATGCTTTTTTGGAAAAAAGGAGGCCCAATTTCAATAAAAAGTGGTTGCCATGATGTTGAAAATAAGGTGTTTAAAGCCGGTATTTTTTCTTGGCATCATTCCCTTAACCACACTCCTGGGCTGTTCTGATGTTGCAGGTATTTCAGGAACCCTGGAACTGTCTGAAGATGGCCATTGGAAGCCAATGGTGTATCTTATACAACCACAAGAGCTTATGGAAGTGGCAGGTTCTTTTCAAGGCACCCTTATCGATTCTGCGGAAGTTAAATCCGATGGAAGTTTTGCTTTCAAAAATCTTCCCGATGCTCCAGAACCCATATTGTTGGAATTGACCATTCAGCCCAAAGGAACTCGTTATGTTAACCAAAAGGACAACGATAGCATCCTAAACTCCAATTACATGCCCCTTCTTTGGGGAAATGGGCAAAGGTTTCGCATCAAGGCTGCTGCTGCGCATTTTCAACAAAGTTTTACCATCGAAAATCCCTCCGATGAAAATAAGGAATTATTGCGGTTGCGGGATGTGCGCCTGGCTGCTTTTCAACAACACTTGGATGGCAAAACGTGGGATGTGTATTATGGAGACCAATTGTTGAAAAAGGAAGCAGCACAATTGCGCTACCAAGAGCAATTGATGGCATTTGCTGATAGTACCCAGTATTTTTATCCAGCGATGGTTGCGTTGCGATGGGTGAGTCCGCAGAGCGATTACGAAAGGGTTCCCGAGTTCTTGGATGCCCAATGCAAAAAATGGGGCCCCCTAAACCCTGAAACACCCTGGACCGCTTCCCTATGTGCAATGGCCCAAAAACTTCCCGTAAAAGTAGGTGACCGTTTTCCAGCGACGACGTTGCCTCTGGTTACTGGCGATACATTGGCACTAGAGGGCTTGATGGGAAAACGCTTAACGATCATCGATTTATGGGCTTCTTGGTGTGCGCCCTGCCGTAAGGAAAACCGTGAAGTCCTACTGCCTTTGTGGATCCAATACCACACCGAGGGGTTCCAGATTGTGGGCTATGCTTTGGAAAGTAGCCAACTGGCTTGGAAAAAAGCCTTGGAGGTAGATGGAGTGGATCTTTGGCCCCAAGCTTCACACCTTGAAGGGGATGAAGGGCCTTTTTTGAAATTATTACAACTACAAACCATTCCGGCTAATTTTTTATTGGACGAAGAGGGTAATGTATTGGCCAAAAACCTGCATGGAAGAGCCTTGAAGGATTTTGTGAAAGCGTATTTGGAAAACTGAGGAACTTATGGGCAACAGAATTTAGATTTTAATGGATATTACCCTGCCCATATCGAGTTTGGTCCTTATTGCCATAGACAGTGTTGGAATTATACTTTCGCTGTCGATGGGAATGTTATTGCTCACCCAAAAAGGAAAAGGGCATGGCTCTGTCACCCTTTTCGGAATCCTTTTGATCCTTACCGGACTTACGCTTTTAAACGACATGTTAGTAACTTCGGGAATCAGCAATCGATTTCCTTGGTTGTATTTTACTCCCATTTATTATTCGTTATCACTCGGGCCATTATTTTACCTGTTTGTTAAATCGAAATACCAGATAGGATTAAAAACTGTTGATTACTTTCATTTAGTGCTCCCCATCTTTCAAGGGCTCCTTTATTGGTCCATTGGGTTTCGGGATGCGGAATTTAAATCCTACCTCTGGGGGAACACCAAATTTCCAGTGTATTTACAGCTGGAATCGCTATTGTTTCCGGTGTTACTGGTGGTATATGCCTTACTGGCTTATCGTTGTATTCAATTTAAAATACCAAAGGCCTATTTCTGGTCCAACGACCTTCAAAAATGGTTGAAACGTTTTGCGATTGTCCTGATTTTTATTGCTTGTGTGGAATTGTTTTTTACCCTTGGGGAGGTAATTCCGGCTTCGCATTTTGGAGCCAGAAACCTGCTTTGGCTGCACGCCTTAGTCTTGTCGACTTTCACTTTTTGGATTTCGGCGCAAGCATTTAAGCAGTACTTTCCTTTAAAACTCTACACTTCCAGCCCTTATAAAGCACAATCCCATCTTAATTTGGACGATGAGAGGCGATTGAAAGAAGACCTTCAATATTTGATGGAAGTGGACAAAGTGTATTTGAATCCAGACCTCAATCTGTCCCTATTAGCTAATTATTTGAACATTTCCGAAAAATCTTGTTCTTACCTCATCAATTCGGTTTTGCAATCCAATTTCAATAAGTTGGTCAACAACTACCGATTGAAAAGTTTTGAGGAACAGGTTGAAAAGGGAGTACATGATACCTACACTTTATCGGGTATGGCCTACGAATGTGGGTTCAATTCCAAATCTACTTTCAATCGGGTTTTCAAGGATCGTTTCGGGATGACACCCTCGGAATACATTAATCAAGCAAGGGAAAAATCAGATTAAAACTTTGTCCCAAATCATGATTTGAAGCGACCGCTTTAAATACTGCTATTAGATTTGTTTCATCAATTTTAAATCTTTCGTCATGAAACTAAATCTGAATAAGGCGCTTTTCGGAAAAAAAATGAGAATGCCATGGAATTTCCATCTTGGAGTATTGATCCTTCGTTTCTTTGTTGGGCTGGCCTTCTGTACTGTCTTTGAAAAATTTCTCCCCCGTGATGGTATCTGGGGCCCACAAGAATGGTTTGTGAACGATGTATCCAACATGGGCTTCCCTTTGCCATATTTTTTTGCTTGGGTAGCAGTGCTATCCGAATTTTTTGGTGGCATTCTTTTGATGATCGGACTCTTTACTCGTACCGCAGCAGCCTTGAATGTGGTAGTAACCTTCACCGCAACGTTTATCTACCATCATGGTGATATTGGACAATCGGGACTGCTTTCATTTTACTTCCTAATCATGTCCATGAGCATTCTATGTTTTGGAGGCGGAAAGTTCAGTTTGGATTTCTTTTTAACCAAAAAGCGTGACACGATAGCAACCTAACCAGGTTTGCATGCATTTATATGACATAAATCATTTTAGACCCCTTACATAAAGAATATTTTTACAGGACCAATTACGATTGTAAAAACCAACATCATGGAAAAGTCTAGACCAACTTACCGTTTTCTGCGCATTCTTTTAGGGTTGTTCCTCATTGCATACGCTTTGAATAAGTTTTTTCATTTCATCCCAAACAGTTATGGTTCTATGCCCCAAACGGCACAGGACTTTTTAGATGCTGTGGTGATGTACCTGCCCATTCTCTATATTTTTGAGATTGTGCTGGGGTTATTCCTGGTGTTGAACAAATGGAAAACCTTTATCTACATCGTACTCTTCCCATTATCCATCGCTTTTTTGATGTTCAGCATCATTAATGGCGACATGGTTGAGCTTTGGCCTGCCTTGCTTGTAGCTGTAATCAATATCATCCTAATATTGTCTAGAAAGGAGAAGTACAAAGTATTGTTTGATTAAGGATTTTCTATCAAATTCAGTGTACACCGAATTTGCGCAAGGTACTAGGTGCAAAGACCACACATAGTCTAGGAATAACTTCTGGGGAGATTATTTTGTAAAGTGGAGGCGTTTTTTTGGGATGACTTTTGAGGAATGATTTGTTTCGATCTTTAAAACAAATCAAACGAAATTCCTTCCAAACTAAAAAAATCATACAAGACACTGTCTCCTGCTTGGTAGATTACTTGTCCGTTGGTATCAATATCAACTCGGATGCCTCCATTTTGCATGGCCGTGCATATTTTTCGTTTGGAAGGCCTATAGCCACTAGGCAATGTAAAAATGACTGTTCCTGAACCCACAATAGGGTTGGTGTTTCGCAACAATCCCCTTAGGTAAACCCTATTGTTGTGCTTGTAGTAGCCTGCCGATTCATAGGTAGCACTGTAATTGGTCCACCCACTGTTTAAAGTGGCGTTGGTGGGGGTTTCAACCGTCTCTACAGTGTAATTGGCATCGGCAAATTCTTTGGTAATAAGCGCTTTCGAATCGGTGATTTCGGCTATGTCGAAGCTAGGAGCAGTGATGGTACCATTTTTTAAGATAGTAAGGGCATTGTTTCGATTGCTACTATCGGTTCCGTTTCCCACTTCAAAAATGGGCTCCGTGTCGATGTAAATACTGCCCGTACCCCCAAGTCCTAGATTATAGGCTCCGATGCTCAGGCAAGCCAAACTCTTGGCAATGGTCCCTTCTCCCAAAGTCGTTGTAGCATATCCTTGCGACTGGGTATTGTAACCCATTGCGGTACTTCGTGTACCAGAAGCTGTTGTGCCGTCTCCCATGGCTGTAGCAATGGAACCAGATGCATTGGTAAGTTGACCGGTACTGAAAGAAACATAGCCAGAAGAAGTTGCGCTGTTGCCCAAGGCCACAGCAGTATATCCGCTTGCAACAACAACATTCCCAATTGCAACCGATCGGTTTCCGCTAGCTTGGGTGCGATAGCCAAAGGCCGTGGCATAGTCTCCATCAACTCGGGTTTCGAAACCAGCACCAAAGGCACTCAAACCCAAAGCGCCGTTGGTTGTACCTGCAGTAGCACTGTAGCTTAAATCGATTGCATTGAAGCCAATGTTTCCATAATTTGTGGGATTAGAATTTTTAAGCCGCCAACCATAGCCATTGCCTTCATCTAGTTTTTTCAATTCGCCATCAATTTTGGTCCAAGTAGCGGCAGGATAGTCCCAAAAGTAGAACCCTTGCTCGGGGCTACCATTGCCGGTAACGAAAACTATCATCCCATTTTGGTTTGCTGTGGGAACAACAACAGGGAAGTTGTCTACTTTAGGGATCAAGATTCCATCCGTATTGGAGGGACTGTTTGTATTGGAAGCGCTGATGTCCAAAAGGGCATTTGGATTGGTCGTGTTGATTCCAACCTGGGCGTAGGTGAAGTGGAGGCAAAAAAAGGCTAGGACAAAAAAAAGTAGTGCTTTCATGACAATTGGACTCAACAGTGTTTCATTGCCTTGTAAAAATAGCTTGGATTGGGGATGATTGAAATACGTAGGCATCCTAAATACTACGTGGGGTTACGTAGTATTAAATCTTATTCAGGAGGTGGTTGTGCTCTTTGATCCACACGCTCAGGGCATCAATGTGCGATGGCAAATCGAGTTTGGAAATGATATTGGCCCGGTGCTTTTCAACGGTTCGGAAAGAAATGGAAAGGGTTTCCCCAATTTCCTTGGAAGACATCCCTTTTCCCACCATACGCAAGATGGTACGCTCGGAAGGTGTCAGGAATTTGATTTTTTCAAGCTCCGGAACAATTTCATTGGAAAGAATATCATTAAAAACCTTGCTATAGTAGGCAGTTCCCCTGACTACTTTTTGGATGCAACGATGCACTTCTACAAAAGGTTCTTCTTTCAATAAATAGCCTAAAATCCCCAATTCCTTGGTCTGGAGTATGAGTCCCTTTTCCTTGTGGGATGTTAGGATGATAAACTCGGTGGGAAGTTCCTTTTCCCTAGACTTCTGGATGACTTCAATTCCAGTAAGATAGGGCATCTCCACATCCAAAATGGCAATGGTGGGATGCCATTCAATGATGAGGTCCAGCGCCCTTGCACCATTTTCGGCACCACCCAACACCTTATAGTTGTAGGATTTGAGCTCTTGGATAAGCCCTTTTAGAAGGATAGGGTGATCATCCGCAACCAGTATGGTAATTTCATCGTCCATTTTTAAGGGGTATATTAGCATTCAATAAGGAGCCTTTACCGTTTGTGTTTTCCACTGTGAGCTTTCCACCCAAAATTTTGATACGCTCGTGCATGGTTTTTATTCCAAGGCTATTTTTGCGAAGTGCTTCACTATTTTGAAATCCTTTGCCATTGTCCTGGATGGTAGCCGTGATTTCCCGTTCCTTTTTTAAAATAACAACCTGCAAAGTAGTGGCCTCCGAATGTTTGATGACATTACTGATGCTTTCTTGGACAAACCTGTAAAAATTCAAAACCTCTTCTTTTGTAAAGCAGGAATCTATCTCATCGATTTCTGAAGAAACAAACAAATTAGTTTCCTCGTCCAGTTCGTAAAGCAGTTGGGTAATGGCCTTGGTGAGCCCTAAATTTTTCAATATGGGCGGGTAGAGGGCTTTGGAAATAGCTCGGACTTCCTCCAGCGCTTTGGACGTCATCAAAGCAAGTTCGTCCTGCTGGGCATTGGAAGCCTTTTTTTGTATGAGTGTCAATTGCTGCCCCACACTATCATGAAGGTCCTTAGCGACACGGGTGCGCTCGTTTTCTTGGGCCTCCATCAAAGCTTTGGAGAAAAGTTCTTGTTGTAATTTTTGGTTTCTGTACTGGTTTCGGGAGCGGATCAATAAAACAAATCCAAAGAGGCAAAGCAATCCTAGGCTTCCAAAAACGATCCATTGGTTCTTTACTTTGTTCTGTTGCTCCAAAAGAGCCAAATCACTTTCTTGCGTCTTAATCTTCAAGTCCCTTTTTTCGGTTTCATAAAGCGTTTGGTAATACGAGAGCCCTTTTACTTTTTGGGCACTATTAATGGAATCGTTTAAGATGTTGAAGGTTTTAAGGTGTGCCAACGCATTTTTGGAATCGCCCAATTTTTCGTAAACTTCCGAAAGAAATTTTTCGGCATCCAACAACTCTTCATATTCTTGGTTGGCTTTTCGTTGCTCCAAATTTTCTATACCCGCTTGGAGCGCTTTTTTATAGGCCCCTTGGGCAAAGTAATAATGTTTCAATGCCAAGAGGTAGGAGGTTTTTTTTCGTTCATCGGTACGATGTTCGGGATTGGCTTCCATGAGTTGCAAATACGTAGTAGCCTCCTGCATCTTGCCCACATCGATGTAGGCCCTTACCAAAGCCGAAAGAACCACAATTTCGGTCAGTGCCTTAAACTCGGATTGCTGGTTGGCGGCATAGGCTTTCAACAAACTTGCCACTCTTTTTTGGTATTGATGGGTCTTGCGGTAGTCGGTGGCGGCATTGTAATTTAGCGCGATCAAGTTTTCCAGTTCGTGGGAACGTTCGGAGAGCTCGATGGCTTCAGCCCTAATGGCCTGTGCTTCATCATAAAACCCGTTTTGACTGTATAGAATCGAAAGTGCAATCTTGCAATTGATTACGTTAAAGGTGTCCTTTTCCTTAGCAAAATAGGGTTCTGCATTGCGAAGCACTCGAGACGCTTCTGCAAATTCACCTTTCATGGAGAGCGACTGGCCGATGTACATTTCTGAAAGCCCGATGTACCTTTGGTAATCGATATTTTTTGCCAATTGTTGGGCCTTCTGATAAATGGCTATGGCGTTTTCCAATTCCCCGAGATCCTGATAGGCATTTCCCGCATTCAAGAGCATTCTTGCGAAATCCCTGGGGTCTAATTTGTCTTGAATAGGGGAATATTGATTGAATACGCGGATCGATTCTGAAGGATTGCCCAAGTAGGATTTGTAGTAGTAAATGAGGTCCGAAATATTATCGGCTGCAAGTTCTACCGAATCCAATGCAATGGCATAATCAATCGTCGCTTTAGCCAAGGAATCGTAGCGATAATTTTGATCGAATTCCACCACGCTGGTCAGACTGTCCATCCAAACCAGCTTTTCGCCGTTTTGCGAATGCTGCATCAAGGAATCGTAACGCTTCATTTGGTTCTGGATTTCCTTTTCCTGCCCATGGGCAAGGTAGGATAGGGCGCTAAGGAGCAGGAAACCAAAAACTTTCATCAACAGTTACAATGGTGCGTATTCAAATATAGCAAAACAGCCTAAAAGTTAACTACGTGGGGTTACGTAGAAAAATCCGGTTTGGAACATATTTCCCTTATCACTACGTGGCTGGATATCTTTTTGAAATTGGGGATGGAATTTTCGTTTATAATTGTATTTTTAGAATTCCTTAAGTATCCAACAACTACTAATACCAATGCTGCATGCAAATCATTGAATCCCAAAAAACATACGATGTGGTCATCGTGGGCTCCGGGGCCGGAGGCGGAATGGCTACCAAAATACTGGCCGACGCCGGATTGAAAGTGGCCGTCATTGAAGCGGGACCCTTTTTCGATCCCGCCGATCCCAACCAACGTACCCAATTAAAATGGCCCTACGAATCCCCCCGTCGTGGAGCCGGTACCCGCCGTGATTTTGGGGAGTTCGACATGGCCTATGGGGGCTGGGAAATTGACGGCGAGCCCTACAATCAAATTGGCGATACCCAATTCGATTGGTTCCGTTCGCGCATGTTGGGAGGCCGCACCAACCATTGGGGGCGAATTTCCCTGCGGTTTGGTCCCAAAGACTTCAAAGGAAAAGACCGTGACGGTTTGGGCGAAAACTGGCCCATTGGGTATGACGATATCAAACCCTATTACGATAAAGTAGACAAGCTCATCGGTGTTTTTGGCAGTAATGAAGGACGCTACAACGACCCGGATGGATTCTTTTTGCCCGCTCCTAAGCCCCGACTGCACGAGTTGTACTACATCAAAGGCGCTAAGAAATCGAATGTGGACGTAATTCCGTCACGGTTGTCCATCCTTACCAAACGCATCAACAACGATCGCGGGGTGTGCTTTTTTTGCGGACAATGCAACCGGAGTTGTTCGGTTTATGCGGACTTCTCCTCCGGAAGCTGCTTGATTTTTCCGGCACAGAAAAGCGGCGGACAAGTGGACTTGTACGTGAACAGCATGGTGAGCGAAGTCACCATCGACGAAAATGGTAAGGCTACGGGCGTTAAATACATCAACAAGGAAGACCGCCGACAGTATGGCATCAAGGGCAGGGTTGTGATCTTGGCGGCATCGGCCTGTAGCACTGCACGGATTCTGTTGAATTCCAAGAGCGAAAAATTCCCCAACGGATTAGGCAATAGTAGCGGCTTGATTGGCCATTACCTGCACGATTCCACGGGAACGGACCGTGTGTTCTTCGTCCCCGAATTGATGAACCGCAAACGCTACAACGAAGATGGGGTAGGAGGCCTGCACGTCTATTCGCCTTGGTGGCTGGACAATAAAAAACTCGATTTTCCCCGCGGTTACCACATCGAGGTGTGGGGCGGTATGGGTATGCCTGGTTACGGTACGGGGTTCAATCCCAACTCCCTTAACAAATACCTTGGCTTAAAAGTGGGTGGTTACGGAAATGGCCTGAGGGAAGACGTTAAGAAATTTTACGGTTCGGTAATGGGCGTCTCGGGACGGGGCGAATCCATTGCCATGAAGGATAACTATTGCGAAATCGATCCCACCACGGTGGACGAATTTGGAATTCCGGTGCTGCGGTTTAACTACCAATGGACCGATTACGAGCGGAAGCAATCCAAGCACATGCACGACACCTTCGAGGAAATTTGCCACAACATGGGCGGGATTGCCTTGGGTGATAAACCCGGCAAAGATCAGGATTACGGTTTGCTGAACCCAGGAAGGATCATCCACGAAGTGGGCACCACCCGTATGGGCAGCGATCCCAAGACTTCGGTAGTCAACGAATTTGAACGCCTGCACGACGTCAACAACGTGTTTGTGGTCGATGCGGGACCGTTCGTATCCCAAGCCGACAAAAACCCTACTTGGACCATCTTGGCCCTGGCATGGCGTACCTCCGATTACATCATTGAAGAACTCAAAAAGCAAAACCTATAACCCATGGACAGACGTGAAAGTTTAAAATCGATGCTCTTGGGCTCCATGGCGGTGGGGCTTACCTTAGAAAGTTGTGTTACCGAAACTTCGCCCGAAATTATAGAAGATAAAATCTGGGCCTACACTTATGGCCGTACCCCCAAGGAACAGGCCTTTGACGAAAGGCTGATCTGCGAGGAATTTTTTGATGAAACCGAGCGGCAGCAAGTCACCACTTTGGCGAATTTGATTTTGCCTCCTAACGAGAGCGGAACCATCGAACAAGCGGGCGTGGTCGATTTTATCGAATTCATGGCCAAGGACGTACCCGAGTTCCAGACCCGCATCCGTGGTGGATTGATGTGGCTGAACATTTATTGCAATGCCAAGTACAATGCCAGTTTCATGACTTGCACCGAGGACCAGCAAAAAGAGGTACTGGATACCATAGCTTTCCCCGATCCTGAGGCCAAAGAACAGGTGCAGGAGGTGAAGTTTTTCTCCCTCATGCGCAACTTGGTGATGACGGGTTATTTTACTTCTGAAGTGGGGATTAAGGAGTTAGGCTATGTGGGCAACATCCCCAACAATTGGGACGGCGTGCCCCAAGACGTGTTGGACGCTCATGGCCTAAGCTACGATCCCGAATGGTTGAAAAAATGTGTGGACATCGATACCCGCGGCGACGTGGCCCAATGGGACGAGGAAGGGAATTTGATTACGTAGCCTATTATGGCCTAAAGAATATCTTTTTAGCCGGATATGGAATTTTGATGACTTTTAGTAATTCTGATTGAAAATTGGTATAAATCAAATAGTGATTGGAAGTTGCTAGGTCGTAAGTGGTTATTAAAATGACCCTTTGCTCCAAATCCATATTAATGCTAGTTGCGTTGAAATTATTGGCTTCTGGATGAGCAATGGACATGTTCATAATTAAATCTGACATAAAATCAGTGCTAGTATTATCCTCAATGACATTTCCAGTGTTTTTATTTAAAACTGCGATGCCCGTATTATAGGGGGAGGGTTGTTGAAATCCTGTATGAATCAAGAGCCTATCCTGATAAAATTCACCTTCAAATGGGTAGAATCCTTCATTGTAGATGTAATTGTAAGGGACATCCCATTCTTCTTCGAAAGTACTTAAGTCGTATTTTTTCAATGAATCGTCGAACAAATAAACTTTTTCACCATCCGAAGTGAAGCTAAGTTGCCCCAAGCCTATTATTTCACCTTCAACAGTACCATTGTTGGTATTGATTTTAATTATTTTTCCAACGGTATTATCGTCCTGTCTTTGAACGGAGCAAAGCAAAAGATTATTTGTCAAGAAAGCTGCGGAGGTATAGTAGCCTTCTAGGCTAAATAGGGCGCAATCCTGGTTTGTCCCTTTGAGACGATAATTGGCAATTACAAGATTGTTGACTGAGTCATAAAATTCAGAACAGATAACGATTGTTCCATTGGAAGAAGTGACATATTTGATATTTTCATTTTCGATACTGCATAATTGATTGTAGGTGTTTATGGAGCCCGTATTCAAGTTTTTTTGCCCAATAGGATAATCGAGGTCGTTTAAGTCTCTAACCCACGTGATTTCCCCACTTTCCCTAAAGTCCATTTTTGAATTTTGATTAAATCCAAAACTATTGCTTAGGTTCTCTGTAGTTACCTCAGAATTTTCAGCATCAATGTTCATCAATACAATGTCGCCATCGGCTCCTGTATCTGCCAAAAGACTTAGGTTGTAGGTTTCCAATTCATCCGTCGTTTGATCGTCATTTTGATCGTCATTCTGGTCATCGTTCACATCAGGGTTGGTGCTTGGATTTTCTTCCGTTTTTGAACAGGCTACCAATAACAGTATCATAAAAATCCAATAGAATTTCATTATAGTTTTTTTTCAAAGAAAGTAAATATTTTTGGCATTACTTGCCATACCCCTCCACATGCACTTGCTTCACCGCCCTTCCACTGGGGTCGTTCATATTTTTAAAACTCTCGTCCCATTCCAGGGCCACGGCACTGCTGCAAGCTACAGAGGGCACACTGGGCACCGTTAAGGCTGCCGCATCGCTGGGGAAGTGCTCCTCAAAAATACTGCGGTAATAAAACTCCTCCTTGCTGGTGGGCGTTTGTATGGGAAAACGGTATTTGGCATTGGCCAATTGCTCGTCCGTAACTTCACTGTTTACCAATTCCTTGAGGGTGTCGATCCAACTGTAGCCCACCCCATCACTAAACTGTTCTTTCTGTCTCCAGGCCACGCTTTCTGGGAGCATGTGTCCAAAGGCTTCACGCAGTACCCATTTTTCCATGGCCTGTCGGGCTTTGGGGTTGCCTTCCCCGGCAAGGATCATTTTGTCCTTGGGGTTTAGGCGCATGGCCACATCCATAAATTCCTTGTCCAAAAAGGGTACCCGGCCTTCAATGCCCCAAGAAGCCAAGCTCTTGTTGGCACGTAAGCAGTCATATAGGTGGAGCTTGTCCAGCTTGCGCACGTTTTCCTCATGAAAATCCTTGGCGGAGGGCGCCTTGTGGAAGTAGAGGTAGCCCCCAAAGATCTCGTCGGCACCCTCTCCGGAGAGCACCATCTTAATCCCCATCGCCTTGATGGCCCGCGCCAACAAAAACATGGGCGTCGAGGCACGAATGGTGGTGATGTCGTAGGTTTCCACATGGTAAATCACGTCGCGGATAGCGTCGATGCCCTCTTGTATCGTAAAGTGTACTTCGTGATGCACGGTTCCAAGATGCTCGGCTACTTTTTTGGAAGCTGCCAAATCGGGGGAGCCTTCCAGTCCAATAGCAAAGGAGTGGAGGCGGGGGTACCAGGCGTTCTCCACATCGCCACTTTCAATACGTTTGTCTGCATATTTTTTGGCCAGGGCCGAAGTAATGGAGCTATCAAGTCCGCCCGAAAGCAACACCCCATAGGGCACGTCGCTCATCAGTTGGCGGTGTACCGCAGCATCCAGGGCGTTGCGCAAATCCTCGATGGAGGTTTGGTTGTCCCTTACGTTGTCGTATTCCATCCAATCGCGGGTCCACCAGCGTTTCACTTCGCCCTCCTTGCTGTACAGGTAATGTCCGGGAGGGAACAATTCAATTTTGGTGCACACCCCTTCCAAAGCTTTCAATTCACTGGCCACGTAAAAGGTACCGTCCTTGTCCCAACCTATGTACAGTGGGATAATGCCCATGTGGTCGCGCGCTATGAGGTAGGCGTTGTTTTCCACATCGTAGAGTGCAAAACCAAAGATGCCGTTAAGCTCGTCCAAAAAGGCGGGACCCTTTTCCTTGTAAAGGGCCAAGATGACCTCGCAATCGCTTTTGGTGCGGAAGTTGTAGCGTCCTTCAAACTGCTTTCGCAATTCCTGATGGTTGTAGATTTCGCCATTGGCAGCAAGTACCAGTTTGCGATCCTCCGAAAATAACGGCTGCTTCCCCGAGGTAGGATCTACAATGGCCAGCCGTTCGTGGGCCAATATGGCTTTGGAATCGTCATAAATTCCGCTCCAATCGGGGCCACGATGACGCAGGCATTTGGCCATGGTTAATAGTTGGGGGCGCAACGCTTCACTGGGTTGCTTGAGGTCGAAGGCGCATACAATTCCGCACATAGGGTCGTTCTTTAAATTAAAAAACCCGCCAAATTTGAAACTTGACGGGTTGTGTATAGGGTACAAGTTTCGGCTACGGCTTTCCGTTATTAGAATTATTGGTATTGAAATTATTGGAACGTAGCATCAACGTTTGGTTTCAAATGAGTGCCTCAAATATCTACTTTTTTTTGAACAAAAGAAACATTCCACAAGAAAATTTAGGGAAAACTAGCGAAGCTTTGGAAAAGCGGAAGGATTCACCTCATGCATCAGGGCATAGACCTTTTCAAAAATATCTTCCGTAGAGGGTTTTGAAAAATAATCCCCGTCCGATGCATAGGCCGGACGGTGCGGTTGGGCCGTAAGCGTCGCTGGGGGGCTGTCCAGATGGCGATACCCACCTTGCTCGTTAAGGATGTGGTCCAAAATATAAGCGGATGCCCCACCGGGAACATCTTCATCAATCACCAGCAAGCGGTTGGTCTTTTGGACGCTTTTTACAAGGTCGTGGTTCAGGTCCAAAGGCAATAGCGATTGTACATCGATCACTTCGGCATCAATGCCCACCTGCAAGAGCTCCTTGGCAGCTTCCTGCACCAAGCGCAGGGTACTTCCGTAGGAAACCAAGGTAATGTCTTCGCCCGATTTCACGGTTTCGACCACCCCGATTGGCGTTCGGAATGCTCCCAAGTTATTCGGTAATTGTTCCTTCAGTCGGTAACCGTTCAAGCATTCGATGATAAGAGCAGGTTCGTCGCTTTGCATTAAGGTATTATAGAAACCAGCAGCTTTGGTCATATTGCGGGGGACGAGTAGGTACATCCCTCGCAACAAATGGATCAAGCCACCCATTTGCGAACCGCTGTGCCAAATACCTTCCAAACGATGCCCACGGGTACGCACAATCAGCGGTGCTTTCTGTTTGCCAACGGTCCGGTAACGCACCGTAGCCAGGTCATCGCTCATAATTTGCAGGCAATACATCAAATAATCCAAATATTGAATTTCGGCAATGGGGCGTAATCCCCGCATGGCCATTCCGATGCCCTGCCCCAAAATAGTTGCTTCGCGGATGCCGGTATCGCTCACGCGCAATTTGCCATGTTTTTCCTGAAGTCCTTCCAACCCTTGGTTTACATCGCCAATGGTGCCGCTGTCTTCACCAAAAATCAGGCTTTCGGGGTGTTCGGTAAAAAGGATGTCGAAATTGTCCCGAAGGATAACCCTTCCGTCCACTTCCTCCGGTTGGGGATCGTAAGTGGGAAGCACTTCTTTAATGTTGGTGGCTTTGGAAGGCAATTCCGAGTACAGGTTGGAGCTGTACATGGGTTGCACAATGTCGAAGAAATTGTTGACCCAATCCTGAAGTTGTTTCTTTTCAGGAGTGTCTTCACCTAAGACATAGCGAAGCGCCTTTCGGACTTTGGAAATGATGTCTTTGCGAAGCGGTTCCTTTTCAGTAGCCAATTCGTTTTTGATTTTTTCAATGAAGGCCTTGTTGGGACTGTTCTCAGCAACATGTTCCAACAAAGTGATGGCTTCTTTCTGTTCCTGCTTGTGAGGTGCCAAAAAAGCGCCCCACTCCCGGTTTTTGCCCTCCCGTACCTGCTTTTTGATGCCCTTCTCCAATTCGTCGAGTTCTACTTCAGAAGCTATATTGCTGGCTAGGATCCATTCGCGCATTTTCAGGTTGCAATCGTGTTCCCGTTCCCATTGCAAGCGTTCTGGGCTTTTGTAGCGTTCGTGGGAGCCACTGGTGGAATGTCCTTGGGGTTGTGTGAGTTCCACTACATGAATCAACACGGGGACGTGCTCCTCCCTAGCCAATTTCCCTGCCTTTTCAAAGGTCTCCACCAAGGTGGGGTAGTCCCAGCCTTTCACCTTCATGATTTCGTAGCCTGCTTTTTCTTCAGTGCGCTGAAAACCACTTAGGATTTCGGAAATATTTTCTTTGGTGGTTTGATATTTTGCCGGAACGGAGATGCCGTATTCGTCGTCCCAAATACACATCACCATCGGAACCTGCAACACCCCTGCGGCATTGATGGTTTCCCAAAACAGACCCTCGCTGGTACTGGCATTGCCAATGGTACCCCAGGCCACTTCGTTGCCGTTGTTGGAAAAATGGGTCATGCCTTCCAACCCTTTTACCTTTCTAAAAATTTTGGAAGCTTGTGCCAATCCCAAGAGACGGGGCATTTGTCCTGCGGTGGGTGAGATGTCGGAACTGCTGTTTTTTTGATCGGTGAGGTTTTTCCAGGAACCGTCCTCATTCAAGCTATGGCTCATAAAATGTCCGCCCATTTGCCTTCCGGCACTCATGGGGTCTGCTTCCATGGAGGTATGCGCGTACAATCCGGCAAAGAAGTTTTCGATGCTCAGTTGCCCCAATGCCATCATAAAAGTTTGGTCGCGGTAATAGCCACTGCGCCAATCACCTTTTTTGAATGCCTTTGCCCAGGCAAGTTGGGGGACTTCCTTTCCGTCCCCGAAAATACCAAACTTGGCTTTTCCGGTAAGCACTTCACGACGCCCTAGCAAACTACATTCCCTACTGGTAACCGCCACTTTGTAATCGTTTATTACGTTGGCTTTAAAGTCTTCAAAGGAAATGGCGTCGTTAGCTTGGGGGTTTGTCTGCATATCGGGAAAATTACCTTGCAAAAGTAGCGAAAATAACCTTGCGGAACAATGTTAAAATTTTAAAGGATTCTTAAAAAAAGAAGTTGAAAATTTAATTTTTCTTACTCTTTTTAAATATTTCCACGCCCAGCCTGCGAATGAGTAAAAGGAAAGGGGTCGCATGAAGCAACAAATCAAAATAGTCCATGGGTTTCATGCCTACAGCACCGCCTGCCATCCATTTCAACTTACCCCAAATATGGGGTTCTGGGGCATACGGGGCCAAGCCCAAGGTGAGGCAAAGAAGGATTAAAATGCGCCAGTCGTTGAGGAGTGTCATGGGTTATGGGCTACGTTGAAAAAGTAAAAATAAAAAAAATACCTTTGTCTAGCACCCAGCACCTCTAATACCACTTTCGAGTGAACAGTCCCGTGAGGGTCCTTATGTCCAAGGTTACGATGAACCGAATCCGCTGGTCGTAATTTCCCAATCCCGGTTCCCAGCCAAGGTTGGAATATAAGGGGAAGTAAATTTCAAAGTAATCAGCCACCAAACTGGCACGAATACCCGAATCGTAGGCCAGTTGTCCATTGAAATTGCTGTTCTTCACCACGCCAACATCGCCGTAAGCATAAATCCACTTCCAGATGTTGGTACTCGCGTTGAGGCTGATGATCCACTCGTTGGCAAAACTGGGCTCCAATTGCGATTTGAAACCGCCTTCGGCGACGATCAGTTGCTGACTGAATAATCCGCTATTCTCACTACGACCGTAGTAATTGTAGTCGAACATATAGTCGGTGGGCCGGTCCAGTGCAAAGCTGAAATAATCATCATTTTTATCGGTATTGTTGTACAGGAACAGTCCTGTAAAAAACCGTAGGTTAATCTGCCGATTGCTCAAGAATAATTTTCGGTATTCCAGTTGGCACGCCAATTTGCTGAACTTTTTGGCTAGTTCAAAATCGAAACTGGCCCGGTAAAAATTGATCAAGTTGTTGTCCGAGTATACGTATTGCAGGTTGTACACGCTGTAGTTGGGTTCTTGATTGGGGTTGTTTGGGTTCTCGTCGCGGGATACCGAAACACTCCGAACGTTCACAAACTGTCGTTTGTTTTTCCGCAAGTCATGGTGATCGCGAAAGGCCATGGTAATGTAGGGCGAGAATTTTTTATAGAACAGGCCGTCGTCGTACGAGTAATAGGTACCAGACAATCCGTAGCGAACATAATACAGGTCGCCGTAATATTTGCGGTCGGTAAAAATCAACGCACCTTTACCTACCAAGGTTTGTGAATTGAAGCCGTACTGGGGTTCCAGGCGGTAATAAAATCCTTTGGGGAGAAGCGTTTTGTTGTATACCTTGGGTCCTAGGGTAAACCCATCGTACAGGTTGTAACTAAAGGTGGGCATGAAGAACACCTGGTTGTACTTGGGATCCTCGATGTCCTGGAATAAGCGAAACTGTAAAGGACGATTTAATAAGCCTTCGACCTTTTTAAAATTATTTCGTTGGTTAAATTCCGGGATGGTTCCCTCGTAGTTTACGGCCAACTTCCGGATGCCTTCCCTAGGCACCATAAGTGTTGTTGTGGAGTCGACCGGGGGCAACCATTTTTTAAATACTATTTCATCACGGTTCAAGCCATACAGGGCAACGGGCATGCTGTTGTTGCGTTTGTTCTGTACGGTAACCTTCAGTGAATCCCCGACGATGGTTACATTTTTTATTTTGAAATCAATCAAGGTGCGCTTTCCAGCGTAGTCTTCAAAAAACCAATTGACAGGCAAGGGGGTATTTTTTTGTAGGATCTCCTGAAAATCGGAGGGCCGAGCCTTTTGCAGTTGGTAGCTGTCAAAAAATTCTTTGATGCTTTTTTCCAAGGTTTCTTCTCCTAAGTAATCCTTCAAATACACCAAGCCAGAGCCCGCATAATAATCGTTGGCCAATTCCTTGTTGAATTTTACCAACGAATCCTTAGGGGTCACCAAGGCCTGGTGTAAATTGCTTCGGGCCATGTTGAGGTAGAGGAACGGGTACTGATCGTTGAATTCCAATTCGCTGGCATGCGACCAACGAACGATGAAAAATTCGCTCATGTTTCCCAATATCTTAATATCTGGATAATAAGTATTTACATACGCTATCATCAAGTAAACTTGTAAGGCTCCAATCAGCCAATAATCGTTGCGTGGGTGTATGGAGAGGGTGTTTTCCACATACTTTCGGGAAATGGTTTTCATGAGGGCGAGATCCATTTCAAAACCACTAGGAAACGGACTGATGAAATCGGGTAGTTGGTTCAAGCCATAGACCGGGCTGTTGCGGTAATCGGCATCGCTTACGACCAATTTTGAGAAGGGATACTTTCCTAATTTTGTTTCCAAAAACCGCGTAATGCGATCTATCTGTAAGGCCTTGATGGCGGGCGTCACCTTTTTATCCTTGATATCCGTTATAACTTCCAGTTGGTCCGTGACCACCGATTGGAACCCCAAAGTCTTATCCAGATAAATTGGTGCGCTCATGCGCTGGTTTCCCTGTAAATGATAGACCTTTTCATCTGCTTGACTCACGGTACCCGTCACATCCAGATCGGTAATAAGTTGATAGCCATTCGGAATGTGAAAATTTATGTGAAACGTGGAGGGGTCCATGTAGAAATCGTCGGTATTCTTATTGCTATAGGCCTGCCATCCGCCATCATAAACTGCAGGCGCCATGAACCAGTAGCGCAATTTGTAATCCCCATTTTTGCTTACCCCAAAACGCGTGAACTTATCATTGGGCACCTTAGTCTCATAGCTAAGGGTCACATTAATGGACTCCCCCGGAGCGAGTGCTTCTGGAAGCGTCACCTTTATTAAATCGGGGGCGGGGCTTCGTTGCCAGGATAGGGAATCATTGTTGCTAGTGCCTAATTTAGATAGTTTGGTGCGCCCTCTGTTTTCCTCTTTTTCAAAATGAAAGGCACTCGAGAAGTTTTCTGCAAAGCGAACCGCCAAAGGAGTGGTCTTGTTGGAAAAACTGTGGGCCCAGTCCGTTAGCACCAACTCATTAAGGGTATCTTTTGAAGCGTTGACATAGTTTAGGCTTTCCTCAATTTTTAGGGTATTGGTTTCCACATTGAGGAACACATCCATCTGAATGGTGTGTTGTGCTTTCAACGAAAGCGAAATGAAAAGTGTTAGGATTAATAGGCAATGCAGCTGCTTCAAATCGATACTTTCAAAAATTTAATGGCTTTGCTACGCGGAAGGGAAACATCTTTTAACAAATAAAATCCGTTGGGTAAATAAGAAACATCCCACACCGCATTTTCCCTACCCGAAAAATAGTGCTCCGCTATTTTTAACCCCATGGCATTGTAAAGGACTACCTCATGGGTTCCGTTATCCGGGAATTGCAATTCCAATTGTTGGGGTATCAAGGTACTTTTCAGTTGCAGTATGCCCTGCAAGACTACATCCGGTGTTTCCAAAACAATGGTTTCATCGGTTTCCAACTGCATAATCACCGGAAGGTGATCGCTCATGTTGTACAAAAGTTCCCTCAGGCTTTCCCCATAAGTACCATCGCATGCACTGTCGTTAATGCTTAGGTTGAAGCAATTGCCATTGTTGCCATAGGAATGATAGCTGTCTTCCAGGTAATGCAAATCGGGGTCGGCCAAGAGGTTTTCAGACACCAATATAAAATCGAATCGATCGTCCAAACCGCCTCCGGCACCTGCGCCAAAAGGGCCCGAACTAATGCGGCTGCTTTGGGTGTGCACCCCCTGAAAATTGCTATTGTTGCTCCATGCGCCGGGCGTATCGATGGGGTCGGCCATGGTAATAAAATTGGAAGGGTCCAAAAGTGCTACATAAGCCGGTTCGGTGGAACTGTACAAATTAAGGTCGCCTGCAAAGATTACATAAGCGTCTGGGTTCAACGAATTGGTATCGCTTAAAAAGGCTTCAACCATATTCAATCGTTCGTTTTGGTTGCTGCCGCCTTCGCTAGACTTTAAATGCGCAATATAAATTTCAAGAACAATGGGGTTTACAGAGCCATTGGCTGTATGAAGTCGAAGGGTGTAATGGTTGATGTCCCTCACGTTGGTTTGCACGACGCTTTCGGCTTCGAGGGTCATCTTGTCCCTTCGGTAAAAAAGCAATTGCTGCAAATCGGCGCTTCCGGACTGATTGGGAATAAAAGTCGCGCTGGCATAGCGACTATCGGTATCGTTCAGGGAGCTATTCAAAATAAGATTGCCACCAAAGCCAGATTGCAATTCACAGACCATGAATAGGTCCGGTTCGTAGGTATCAAGAATGTCTTTCAGTATAAGCTCCCGATTGGGCGGATTGGCCTCCGGGAATTCCAAGAGGTTGTAGCTCATAAGCTTCAAAGACTCTTGGCCCAGAAAGAGTTGCGCAAAAAGAGAAAAAAAGACCAGCAGTACTTTTTGAAACATAGGGCGGGGAGTAACTTTTTCTAGAAATTTGGACTTAAGTTGTATTGGTTGTAGAATTCGTTCAGAATTTCCAGCACTTCGTCTTCCGTATCGACCAAGTGCAACAAGTCGATGTCTTCTGGACTGATGTTGCCAACCTCGATAAGGGTCTTCTTGATCCAGTCCAACAATCCGCCCCAAAATTCGGAACCTACCAAAATAAGGGGGAATCGATCAATCTTATGGGTTTGGATGAGCGTTAAGGCTTCAAACAATTCGTCTAAAGTGCCAAATCCGCCGGGCATTACCACAAAGCCCTGCGAATATTTTACGAACATTACTTTCCGTACAAAGAAATAGTCGAAATCAATGCTTTTATCGTTATCGATATAAGGGTTGTCGTGCTGTTCAAAGGGCAAGGCAATATTGAGCCCTACGGAGGTTCCTCCTGCCAAGTGGGCACCCTTGTTCCCGGCTTCCATAATTCCAGGACCACCGCCTGTAATGATGCCGTAGCCGTTTTCGGTAATTTTCTTGGCAATACGCTCGGCCAACTGATAGTAAGGCTGATTTGGCTTGGTTCGTGCCGAACCGAAAATGGAAACACAAGGGCCAATGCGGCTCAATTTTTCGTAACCTCCCACAAACTCGCCCATAATTTTGAAAATGGCCCAGGAGTCGTTGGTCTTTATCTCATTCCAGTTTTTGTGTCTTTTTTCATGTCGCATAACCCAGCTCTTTTTTACGAATGTAATTCTTTTTTTAGGAACCTCGCC
>DJVA01000065.1 GCA_002440705.1 Flavobacteriaceae bacterium UBA6268
TATTAGTGAATGCTTAGTCGGGTCTATTTTTGTGGGGATAAAAATGAGCCGATTGCAAAATTTAAATTTACTAAGTTAGGTTTGTTATCAGCGCCGCTTTTCAGCGGCGCTTTTTAATTAGGCCCTTTCGATTCTACATTAAAATTTTCCAATCCTGTTTCAAGCCAAACTCGATAGACTTCTGTATCTGGGGTATAGCCCACGGGTTTGTTCAGCAGGTTCAATTCAGTATCCAGCAAAATGTAATAAGGCTGGGAATTGTTTTTGAAATTTACCGTTTGAAATGTGGCCCATTTGTCGCCTACGGTTTTGATTTTTTTTACACCACCAGTGGGTTTCAAGAAGTTAAATTTTTGATCTTCAGGCAATTCCTCCCTATCGTCTACATATAAAGAAACCAATACGTATTTTTCGGAAATGATTTTATTGATTTCTGGAATCGTCCATACCTGTTCTTCCATTTTTCGGCAATTTACACAGGCCCATCCAGTAAAATCGATCATAATGGGTTTGCCAGAGGCCTTTGCAAGTTCCAAAGCCTCATCAAAATCCCTAATGGACTCCATTTCCAACCCTTTGTCGTAAAGGCTGTAAAACAATGGAGGGGGAAATCCGCTCAACAACTTGAGGTTGGCATATTTGGTATTGGTTAATCCTGGGGTAAGGTACAATAGGAAGGCTATGCTCATGATGCCCACCAAAAGATTTCCCTTTGGAATCCTTTTTGTTTTGGGGCCGTCGTGAGGGAAACGAATGAAACCAAACAAGTACAATGCAAGCCCCAAGGCACAGACAATCCAAATGGCAATAAAAATTTCCCTTTTCAGCAAACCCCAATGCTCGACCAAATCGGCATTGGACAAAAATTTGAATGCCAAGGCAACTTCAATAAAACCTAGCACTACTTTTACTGTATTCAACCAACCACCACTTCGCGGCAGGGAATTGAGCCAATTGGGAAACAAAGCAAATAAGGCAAATGGCAGTGCTAGGGCCAACCCGAAGCCTCCCATACCAAATGTTAATTGCATAGCGCCCCCATCACTGCTAAGGGAACCTCCCAAAAGCGAACCCAAAATAGGGCCTGTGCAGGAAAAAGAGACGATGGCCAAGGTGAGGGCCATAAAAAATATGCCAACCATCCCCCCAATACTGGTCGCCTTGCTATCCATTTTGGCACTCCATGACTGGGGAAGTGTTATTTCGTAATACCCAAAAAACGAAAAGGCGAACACCATAAAAATGGTGAAAAAGATAACGTTGAGTGTTACGTTGGTCGATATGCTGTTTAGTATTTCGGGGTCCAATGAATCCAATAAATGGAAAGGAAGGCTTAACAGCACGTATATCAAAAAAATAAACGCACCATACATCACGGCGTTGGCAATCCCGTTTTGCTTATTTTTTGCACTTTTCGTGAAAAAGGAAACGGTAAGCGGAATCATCGGGAACACACAGGGAGTCAGCAACGCAATGAGCCCTCCCAGAAAGCCCAAAAGGAAAATGGTCCAAAGTCCTTTTTCTTCCTTTTCAGCGGGTTCAAAACGATCCATCCCTTTGAGGTCTAGGGTCAAGGCCACCGTTATATCAAGGTCTTCCGAAGTAATTTCTTCAGAACTAACACCAGAGGTACCCGAAGCCAAGTCCAATTCAAAAGTTTTGGTCTCAGGAGGAAGGCATTTTTCTTCATCACACACCGAATAATACACTTCGGCAGTAATCTTAAGTCCCTCAGAATTTATAACTTCTATGGGCTGAATGAAGGTTACCTTATCACTGAAATAGACCACATCCAACTCAAACACAGGATCGTAAACAGGAGTTATGTCGGGCTCTGAAGTAGGTCCCAGCAATTTGAAAGTGGTCTCCGAATCGTTGTATGAAAACTCCGTAGGGATAGGGCCTTCAAATTCTTCCCCAAACTGCTTTTGACTGTAGGTGTGCCACCCTTCATCGATGGTAGCCGTCATCAGGATGTTGTAGCGGTTATCCTTTTCTTTTTCCACCGTAACTTTCCATTTAACGGGATCCAAATAATCTTGAGCCAAGGAACTGTTGGAGAAAAAAATACTAAGGAGAAGCAACAAAAAGACCGTTGTTTTTTTCATCGTTTTAAACTATTTGATAAAGCGGCAAATGGCATGTTCTTTTGGAACGCTTTCAATGAATTCTGTATAGGGTTCCAATGGCATTTCATATCAACCGGCAAATGAAATCTTTAAAATGTTTTTAGTTTTGGAGGTTACTTTAAATCGATCGTCTGGGCGGTATCCAATAACCCATACAACAATGCCTCCGCTCAAGAGAACCCAAACGGTTTCCTTGGTTGCCAAAGATAACTTTTCATCCTTAAAAAACTTGCTTAATTTCTTTTTTCCTTTCATACCAAATGGATGAAACACATCCCCTTTCTGCCACTTTCGCAACTCGAGGGGATACTCCAATAGGGCCTGATCTACGTAAACGACTTTGCTATCAACATACCCCATTTTATCGGTAGGAATAAAGGACATTTTTAATGGGTGGTCAATAAGCCCTTCCCCTTTTTGGATGAATTTGCTTTTAGGTGGGCCTTTCGATGGAATTTCAGTAACCAACAAAACTCCCCTGTCTTTCAACAAACGATGCGTTTTGGAAACTATTTGCTTTCCGCTTTGTGCCTTTGGCAAGGAATGAATGTCTTCCCAAGCGGAAAACCCAAATGGGCGCAACAATTCAAACAATAAGGCATTTTGATTGGGCAAATCCTTGATTTTTTCAAGGTCCAGTTCCCATCCTTGTTCGGTTTGCTGAAAGACCAAATTTGAGACCAAGGCCACATAATCGGCCACCAAAGCACCAGAATCCCTTAAGTATTGCTGTGTTTTCTGAAAGTTATGCAGAAAAGTACCCGACGCCTGCTTTAGTTCCGGGATTACTTCGTGGCGTAACTGATTGCGCAAATAATCCCTTTTGGCATTGCTGCTGTCCTCCCTCCAAAACAAATTTTCCTTCTTGGCATAGGCCAAGATTGCCTCCCTATCGAAAGACAATAATGGACGTACCACTTTACCATTTTGTGCTGGAATGCCTAACAACCCTTGCAGTCCTGTGCCGCGGGAGAGATTGATTAAAAAGGTTTCCAGATCGTCATCGGCATGATGGGCCGTTACTAAATAATCAAATTTAAAATCGTTCATGATTTCATCGAACCAACGGTAGCGCAACTCACGAGCCGCCATTTGTACCGACAATTTTTGGGAATCGGCAAATTCTTGGGTGTCAAACCGTTCCGTAAAGACGGGTACTTGCCATTTTTCGGCCAGATCCAAAACAAAACTTTCATCTTCATCACTTTCTTCACCCCTTAACTGAAAATTGGCATGCGCCAATCCTATTTCAATACCCATTTCCTTTAACAAAGTAGCCAAAACAACACTATCCAATCCACCGCTACACGCTACCAATAGCTTGGCTTCCAAGAGAAATGGATGCTTTTTTTGGATTACTTTCTGAAATTTCCCGAGCATTTTGGTATTAAAGGTTCCGTAAATTACAAATTTCTTTGCTCCAAAACCTCACGCATGGCTTTGGCTTTAATGAGGCATTCCTCGTATTCGCTTTCCGGATCTGAATTGGCCGTAATAGCTCCCCCAACCGAAAAACTCACGTATTTCTTTTGTTGGTTGTACAAAATGCTTCGGATCACTACATTGAAATCAAAATCGCCTTGAGGATCCATATAACCAATGGCACCACTGTAAAGGCCACGCTTGGCATCTTCGAGTCTTTCGATGATTTTCATGGCCGATAGCTTTGGTGCTCCCGTCATGCTTCCCATGGGAAAGGTTTTTTTGAGCAACTCGACAGATGGGGTTTCTTGAGGTACTTTGCAAGAAATGGTTGAAATTAATTGATGTACTTGTTCAAACGAATACACCTTGCACAATTCCTCCACCCTTACAGAGCCCGGTATGGCAAAACGGGACAGGTCGTTTCTTACCAAATCTGTTATCATGATGTTCTCGCTAAGCTCCTTTGGGTTATGTTGCAAAGCTTTTACCATTTCCTTGTCGGCTTCGGGGTTGGGCAAACGCTTGGCAGTACCTTTGATGGGTTGCGAAATGACCACTTGGCCTTTTCTGGACAAGTAGCGTTCTGGCGAAGCTGAAAATGCAAAATAAGGCCCAAATTTCATAAACGTAGAAAATGGTGCCTTGGAGATGGAATTAAGGTGAAAATAGGTCTTAAGGGGGTCCAACAGCACCCCTTCAGCATAAAACTCCTGGCAAAAATTCGCTTCATAAATATCGCCCCGATGAATGTGGTGAAGCAGGTCGGAAACTTTTTTTATGTAGTGATCCTTGCCAGTCCTTAGCCTAATTTTTATGGGATGGTCGTTAGTCTTTCCCGTCCAATTAATGGGTTGCGCATTTGCTATTGCATCCCTGTCGGCAGCAACTTCCCCAATCAACTCATCCGGATAAAGAAAAAGTAGTTCATTATCGCGAAGGATCAGTACTTTTTTGGGCTGAAAAAAATACATTTCGGGAAAAGCAGCCCCGTCGGCATTGCTACTTTCAAGGTCTTCCAGATCGTTTTTTAGGTCGTACGACAAATAGCCAAAAATCCAATCTTGGGTTGCTTTCTGAAAATCCTGCAGCTTGTCGAATGCATTATGGAAATCGGTACACATTGAGGCCTTGCAACCAACCGCGAGTACCGCTTGGTATTGTTGGTGTTTTTGTGGGTAAGCATTGGAGTCGAGCCACAGTACTTCATTTTCATTTTGGGACCAGCTTAGCAGCCTCATTTTCAATGCTTCGTCGAGGGGGTGTTTAAATGAAATGGTAGTCCGCATGATTTAAATGGAATTTTCAAACTCCCAAATTTCCTGTTCGATTTCCTGTTGGAGTGCCACATCAATTAGTTTTCCCTCTTTGAAGTTGGTCGTAAACATTGGGAGTCGGAACGTAAACACCGTATCGCATCCAAACCTAGGAAGAACTCCTTCAACATACTCGAGGGCCGAGAGCGCACCGCGTTTTCCATCGGAAGTACTCATCAAAAATACCTTTTTTCCCTGCAGAAATTTATACTCGATACGAGACAACCAATCCAGGGTATTTTTGAAAAATGCGGAAACTGTTCCGTTGTGTTCGTTCACCGAAACCATCAAAGCGTCGGCAGTCTTTATTTCCTGAAGCAACTCGTGAAGTAATTTGGGATAACCTTCTATCTTTTCCAGGTCTTCTCCAAATAGCGGCAAAGGATAATCCGTTAACCGAATGACCTTGGCTTGGTGCTTTAGAAGTTTAGCTGCAGCGTAAAGGACCAATTGATGGTTGATGGAGGTACTGCTGTTGCTTCCGGCAAAGGCAAGGATTGTCTTCATGACACAAAAATATTGTAAAGCAATCGATTTAAAAAATGGGGCTTCAAAAACCTAAAAGTGCAGAATCGTGCATTCAAAAGAATGCTCTGAAAACATCCTTTGTTTTCAAATACTCAAAAAAAGGGGTTAATTTTTAATGAATTTCTGAACAGCCCTGCGTTTTCCTGATACCACTTCCACAAAATATAATCCGGCGGCAAAGGAGGAGATATCCAAAGCAGTACCTCTAAAGGATCCTACATCCCTACCAAGCGTATCAAAAATCCGTACAACTTCAATTTCAAAATCCGACTGAATATTTAAGGTATGTACCACAGGATTGGGCTGGATTTGAAAAAGCAACCCAGGAAATTCATCAACATTTTCATAAAAAGCGCTTTGGTAAGATATGTCGTCTACGAATAATTCATTGTTTTGTGAAATGGAAAGGAACTCTATACCTCCAAAGCTACTGGCCGTAGTACCCACGCTATCCGTAAATGGAGTGCCATAAGGCAGTACTTCAACATTATCAATTAATATGGCGCAAGTTGCGAGAGAAATACCGCTAAATATTTCCACGATAAGAATGAATTGAAACCACTGGTCGTGTGGAAAATTAAAATTAACTGGCCCTCCATAACAATCCTCAATAACACCTTCTCCTGGGTTGGATAGATTGGGATTAAAGAGAATATTGCCCATCACGGATACTCCGGAAGTGACCGGATATTGATCCATGATTTGCAAATGTGCTTCTTTATTAGAAGGAATATAAATCCAAAAGCTTAAAGCCCACTCATCAAAAATTTTATTGCCCAAGTTTAAAGCAACATCCGTAGTGCCGTCACCTGGCACCAAACCTGATTTGGATCCGCTGCGAAAAAAAACAGTAGATGGGAACAAATCGCAGCCCATACCGCCACTACAGTTTCCATGACTCCACCAATCTGAATCAATAGGATCCCCAAGGGTATAGGTCTCCATATTGTCATTGATTTCAACAAGCTGAGCAACCATACTGCATTGACCAAAAATAATGAGTGTCATTAATGTGATTAAACATCTCATTTGTTATTCTTTAATAAATTTCTGAACAGCCTTGCCAAATCCAGCCCGGACTTCCACAAAATACACCCCAGCCGGAAGATTGGAAACATCAATGGTTTTGGTCGTTGCAGTCAAAACGGTCTGTCCCATTAAATTATAGACAAACAAACTTTCAAAGCCTGCCTCCGATTCTATGGTAAGCATATTTTCGGTTGGGTTTGGAAATAGAATAAAGACCATTGATTGGAATTTATCAACCCCAGCTACAGGATCTATGAACCCGTTTTGATATAGAAAATCGTCCAAATAAAACTCATTATTGGCAGAGATCGAGTAAAAGTCAGCACCGCCCAAACTGGTAGGGACTGTTCCAGAGGCGTCTTGCAAAGGACTTCCCTGAGGAATCACTTCCACGGCATTTACATAAAATTGCCAGGTAGCAGTAGCAATGCCACTACTGATGTCAAAATTGGCCACTACTTGAAACCAGGCTCCTTCTGGGTAATTAAAAAAGACCCAATCCGAAACATTCCCGGAATTAAAGTCAATGTACCCTGACCCAGCCTCATCCCCACCTTCGTTAAAGTAAATATTGCCCACAATCCATTCCCCCGCACCGATGGGAACTTGTCCCTGAAAATTGAAATAGCCTTCTTTTCCAGCAGGAATATACATCCAAAATGCCAATCCATACGTTCCAAAGATTTGGTTACCCAAATCCAAGACACCGTCAGTTACTGTACTGCCATCCCAATAACCTGAATGTGAAGGGCTTCGATAGTGAAAATCGGAAATTAAAAAATCGTAACCCCAATGCGGCGGCGGAGTATTCCACTCCATGTCGTCCGTAAAAATAACCTGAGCTTGCGATATACCAAGGACAAAGCCAAGTACCATCGCCATTAAGTACTTGTTTTTCATAGCGGTATAAATTTTAGTTGGTACCTAAATTTACACTATTTATTTAAATTTTGAGTAACAAGCCTTCAATAATTAAGTGAGGATTTATAAAAAAAGCCGTCAAGTTGACGGCTTGTAATTTAGTATGTTGTTGCTTTTAACTATGGATGGACCGTTTGTCCGTCGCGTCCAGTGCCGCTTCCTTCACCGCTTCCGCATAGGTGGGGTGCGCATGGCTCATACGTGCCAAATCCTCGGCACTGGCGCGGAATTCCATAGCGGTAACGGCCTCGGTGATTAAATCGGCCACCCGGGCCCCCACCATGTGTACGCCTAGAATCTCGTCCGTATTGGCATCGCTCAAAATTTTCACAAACCCATCGGTATCCCCACTGGCGCGACTTCTTCCCAGTGCGCGCATAGGGAATTGCCCCATTTTATAGGAAACCCCTTCTTCTTTAAGCTGTTCTTCGGTTTTACCTACCGAGGCTACCTCCGGCCAGGTGTATACTACCCCAGGGATTAGGTTGTAATTGATATGAGGTTTCTGGCCTGCCAAAATTTCAGCAACCAAAACGCCTTCTTCCTCCGCTTTGTGGGCCAGCATGGCCCCTCGAATCACGTCGCCGATGGCGTATATGTTCGAAATATTGGTCTGTAAATGATCATTGACTTCCACTTGTCCACGCTCGTTGGCTTTTACCCCAGCCCTTTCGAGTTTCAATCCATCCGTATAAGGACGTCGACCCACAGAAACCAGACAGTAATCCCCTTCGAAAGTTACGGTTTCATCCTTGGCATTTTTAGCGGTAACGACCACTTCCTTCCCATTGCGTTCCACAGCGGATACTTTATGGGACAGGTAAAATTTTACTCCTTGCTTTTTCATCACTTTCATTAGTTCTTTGCTCTGTGACCCGTCCATAGTAGGAATAATACGATCCATGTATTCCACTACGGAAACCTCGGCCCCCAAACGGCGGTACACTTGCCCCAATTCCAAACCAATGACCCCTCCGCCAATCACAATAAGGTGTTTGGGTATTTCAGTCAAACTAAGAGCTTCCGTGGAAGTAATGATGCGTTCCTTGTCAATTTTGATGAAAGGCAAGGTGGAGGGTTTACTCCCCGTAGCGATGATACTGTATTTGGCTTCAATGGTTTCGTTTTTATCGTCGGACGCAATCTCGATATGGGTAGCATCTTTAAAGGAGCCCATCCCGTGATAGACCTCAATCTTGTTTTTGCCCATCAAGAAGTCGATCCCTTTGGTTGTTTGTTCCACCACAGCGCCTTTGCGTTCGATCATTTTTTGGAAATTCAATTTAATGTCGCCTGGGATTTCGATGCCGTGTTCCTCAAAATGATGCAATGCTTCTTCATAGTGATGGGAAGAATCCAAAAGTGCTTTACTGGGAATGCACCCCACGTTCAAACAGGTACCTCCCAAGGTATTGTATTTTTCAATGATGGCGGTTTTCATCCCCAATTGGGCGCAGCGAATCGCTGCCACATATCCACCGGGGCCCGAACCAATTACGGCAACGTCGTAGGAGCTCATAAAAGTGGTTTTAGATTTTTGAAACGCAAAGTTACAACTCTCCCGTTCAAAAGACAATTACGGTTGGGTTAATTTTCCATTCCCGGAAATCCTAACATTTGTCCCATTCCAACGGTAAAAAGCCAATTACCGTAAAGAAGGTGTTCGAAGTTGACTAGCATGCCCGATTTCAATCGGAGATAGCTTAGTGCAAAGAGCAGTCCCCCAAAAAAAGTAATGACCATCACCAAGGCATTCCTGAAAAAGAGGTGCGCCAAAGAAAATAAGATGGCATTTACAAAGATTAGGAGGGTTTTACTTTGGAACAAATTGCCATACCGCCTGAAAAAAAAGGTGCGGTACAAAATGCCTTGCGGCAACACCGAAAACATACTGTACACCAAGAGTATGAAAAGAAACATTCTTGGCTTATGAAAAGGAACAAAAAACAAATGTTGCGGAGCGAACCACCATACATAGCCTACTGTTAGCAATACAATGATTGGAAAAATAAAGGCAACCCTTTTCCAAAAGGGTTTCCAAGAAACGCGCACTTCCCAGCGCAAAGGAGTTTTTTCGACCCGCCACAACACCCAAAGAATGTAGCCAAAACCCAGAATTCCGATGGTTAATTTAAGCCAAATGGGATACCCCAAAGGAAGGCTCGCTGGGAAAAGGATAAAAAGCAGGAATAATTCGATGGTCCGGTAGCGCGTCCCTTTCATTTAAACGGATATAGCGGTGGTGTTTTTCACTTCATTGATAACAAACGAACTCTGTGTGCTGCCGATGTGTTGGAGCGTCGTGAGTTTTGTGACCATAAAGTTACGGAAATGTTCCATATCCTTCACTACCACTTTCAATAGATAATCGTATTCCCCACTTACATGAAAACACTCCAGAATTTCTTCCAGTTGGGTGATTTCATTTTCAAACTTTGTTAAATATTCCTTGGCGTGCTGCACCAACTTTATTTGGCAGAAAACCATCAAACCCAAATCCACGTGTCCCTTATTAATCAGCGCTACATAGCTTTTGATGACTCCTTCGCGTTCCAATTTGCGGATACGCTCGTAGATAGCCGTAACCGACAGGTTTAGTTTCAAGGAAAGTTCTTTATTGGTCTGTTTGCTATCGCTTTGCAGCAACTCCAGCAATTTTTTATCTATATGGTCGAGCTTCATGCGGAAAAATTTTCAGCAAGGTATTCAAAAAAACTTTACAATCTATTATATTATCTACATATATAATTATTTTTAGATATAACATCTATATTTTTAATTATATATTGACAAATAGACTATATCTGTATAATTTTGTAATATATAATTAATCATAAGCTATGTCTTTTAAGCCAGCCAATCGCATTCAGGATTTACAGTATTTCGGAGAATTTGGGGGTGTCAACCCTTCCATTTCCGACTCATCCACCTATACCTTTCTTTCAGCAAAGACTATGTTCGATACGTTTGAGGGCAATGTGGAAGGATGCTATCTTTACTCCCGTCACAGTTCACCATCCAACTTATACCTCGGTGAAGCCTTGGCGGCCATGGAAGGTACCGAAACAGCCCATGTGGCAGCCACCGGGATGGGTGCCATTACCCCTACCTTGTTGCAGTTATGCCATGCGGGCGACCACATTGTGGCGAGCAGGACGATTTATGGAGGTACGTATGCATTTCTGAAAAATTTCGCCCCGAAATTCGGAATCACTTCCTCGTTTGTAGATATTACCAATCCAACAGCTATTTCAGAAGCCATAAAACCGAATACCAAAATTATTTATTGCGAAAGCGTGAGTAACCCGTTGTTGGAAATTGCCAACCTACCAGAACTTTCACAGATTGCCAAATCGAATGGGTTGAAATTGTTGGTGGACAATACCTTTTCCCCATTGTCCATTTCACCAGCGGCCTTAGGCGCGGACATCGTATTACATAGCTTGACCAAATTCATCAATGGCAGCAGTGATACCATGGGAGGTGTAACTTGTGGAAGTAGGGAACTCATTAACGACCTAAAGAATGTGAATGATGGTGCCAGTATGTTGTTGGGCCCTTCGATGGATAGCCTACGTGCAGCATCCATCCTCAAAAACCTACGCACGTTACATATCCGAATAAAGCAGCATAGCAAAAACGCCCTCTATTTGGCCGAAAAATTTGAAGCCGATGGACTAAAAACCGTCTATCCCGGATTGCCCTCACATCCTGGTCACCAAACCTTTAGAAATATGATGAATGAAGAATATGGTTTCGGGGGAATGCTCACCATAGACGTTGGATCATTAAATAAGGCCAATGAATTGATGGAACTGATGCAGCAGCGCAATTTAGGTTACTTGGCCGTAAGCCTTGGTTTTTACAAAACCTTGTTTAGTGCACCGGGCACTTCCACTTCTTCGGAAATTCCCGAGGAAGAACAAAAGGCCATGGGGCTTTCCGATGGGTTGATTCGCTTTTCCATAGGATTGGAGAACGACATTGAGCGTACCTACCAAATGATGCAGCAGTGTATGATTGAAATAGGAATTTTGAAAGCGATTATTGCTTAGTTTTTTTAAGGTTTTCAATTTCATTTTTAAGCACTTCAATTTGTTTTTGTTGCTCCTGCATTCCTTTGATGAGCACTGGAATTAATTCCTGGTAACTCATAGACTTGTATTCTGAAGGCGTTAACATTCGTGCTCCCGTATCGGGATTTATATCTACATCTTCTGAAATTACAATTTCCGGGATGATCGTTTCTACTTCTTGGGCAATCAAACCCAGGCGAGTTTTTAAGGGATCTGCGATATCCTTATTATAGCGAAAACTAACTGGATTTAATTGCAAAATTTCGTCTAATCCATACTTCAATTGTTGGATATTGTTTTTTGTTCTTCGATCTGAAAATACAGTAAACGTATTAGCAACCACTTCATCCCAATGCTCGGTTGCATTGTTGTTACCAAGATCAAACAAAGTACTGCTTCCTGCATAAGGCACAATATCGCCATCAAGGCCAAGATTAAAAGCTCCTAAGTCGGCTATTTCCATTGTATTGACTCCAATAATGGCATTGGTATTTACCACTTGTAAATCGTATGCGGGAGTTCCCGTACCAATACCCACCCTATCCAAACCAGCATCCACAAATAGCATGTTGGCATCATTATCACTTTCCACCCGGAAATTGCGGTCCAAGCCTTGTTCATTGAAAACAAACTGGGAATTGGCATCCAGGTCAACTGCTGTCAACCCATCCTCCAAAACCTGTAAACGACCGTCATTGGTATCATTTGCCAATACAATAACATCGGTTGTCCCAAAATTAATGTATTGATCCCCATGGATACGCACAAGATCATTGTCAAACTCCCCATAAATCAGAGGGTAGGAAGAAAAAGAATTTTCAATGTAAAGACGGTTATCACTAGTCTCGTTAGTACCCGCCTGATATCCAATAAAGACAGATCCGGAAAGGCTTCTCGAGGAAGCTGAATACCCAACATTACTTCCAACCATGACGTTTTGGTTTCCAATAACATTATATCCGGCAATTCGACCCAAAAACACATTGTCACTTCCAGTAGTATTATGATAGCTAGCCTGATAGCCCATGACTGTATTCCCTACTCCAGTAGTATTGGAAACGGAAGCCTGAGTGCCAAGTACTGCATTTGCAAAACCCGTTGATGTATTACTTAGCGCCTGCATCCCCACGCCCACATTTTGATTTCCAGTGGCGAGCCTCAATGCTTGGTGCCCAATAGCCGTACTGTAACTGCTACTCGAACTTTGCGTAAGTGTTTGATAGCCAATTGAGGTGTTTCCGATTCCAGAGGTATTGGAGGTTAGGCTTTCATAGCCCATAGCTGTGTTATAGCTCCCTGTCGTGGTACTCTGCAGACTTGCATACCCAAAGCCTATATTCCGATTGTCTGAAGCATCATCATTCATCCCCGCATTGATCCCAATAAAAATGGAAGACCCTGAAGCATCCGATTTTCCATCACTAAGATCGTCAATCTTTTCTGCCCCAGTTGCATTTTGGTCCACCCACGACATCGTTCCAGAACCGTTAGTCTGCAGTACTTGATTCAGAGTTCCATCGGTGGTAGGAAGGGAGTATTGATTGTTGATATTCAACGTCCCATTGATACGGAGTAAATCTGTATCGAATTCGCCGTAAATTAAAGGTGAAGTCGTAGCTGTTGGAGAGCTGTCAATAATCAGCAAATTGCTTCCAGTAAAATTGGACCCTGCATTATCCCCAATAAAGACACTACGGGTGCCGTTGTAGCCATAACCCGAACCTCGGCCTATGGCAATATTATAGGATCCAGAAGTAAGTTGACTCATCGCAGCGTAGCCAATCGCGATATTTTGATGTCCCGAAATATTATCGTACAATGCGCTCCATCCAAAAACTGAATTATTAGTGCCAGAAATGTTGCTTAGCATGGCACGGCTTCCTAAAACCGTATTGTTGTAACCCGTTGTAGTTTGCAACATGGCCGCATAACCCACCGCCGTATTCCAGCTTCCAGCACAATCCTGCAAGGCACTCGCACCGATTGCCACATTATTGAATCCAGTTAAATTATTTAAAAGTGCACTACTCCCCAAGGCAACATTATGTGCTCCACTAGTCGTACTTTTCATAGCACTGTTGCCCATCCCTACATTATGGTTGTTTGTGCTATTATTCAATCCTGCATCAACCCCTAAAAAAACCGAAGAGCCAAGGACATCCGACTTCCCATCACTGAGATCGTCCAATTTTTCGATGGTTCCAGAACTTCCCACAATGGTTACCCAAGTAGCGCTACTATTGTTCCAATAATAAAACCCTTTTGCAACCGAGCCATCACCAGTAGCAAATACCATCATCCCATCCTGATTGGCCCCGGGGTTCACTGCCGGAAATTCATCAATTTTTGGAATCAGGATTCCATCATTACTTGCTGGTGCTGCAACGTTGGACGATTGTACGTCCAACTGGGCATTGGGGGTTACGGTACCAATGCCCACCTGTGAGCGGGCAAAAAAAGGAATGAGTAATAAAACTGTTGCGAACGAAAGGGTATATTTTTTCACGGCTAGTTATTTTTTAAAAAGCTTGGATGGCAGCTTTCAGAAACAGAACTTATATTAAAACTAGCTTAAAACCCTTACCTACGTAAGGAGCAATTAGTCGCTAACGGGTTGGAGCAGTAGTTAACGTAATTCCTTATGCAATTAACAAACTATTGATTGATAGCACATTAAGAGCCAAATTTTCGCAATAAAGCATCTTTTCGGCTTCGACTCACGCTAAGGCTTTTTCCATCATCCATCACAACATATCCACCATCGCCCCTAACGTACTGGGAAATTTTTTGGGTATTGATTAGGTGGGAATGGTGGATCCTCAAAAACTGTTGCAATGGTAACAGCGCTTCAATTTCCTTAAGGGTTCTGCTCACCAAATGTGAAGTCCCTCCCAAAAGATGCACCCGCGTATAATTACTGTCCGAAATACAGTACATGATATCTTTAATGGAGACAAATTGCAGGCCAGCTTGCGTAGGTAACGCCATTCGTTCATCAGAAAGACTTCCCTGCTTCATCATGGAAAAAAGCAGTTCCATTTGTTCAGGGTACCTACTGGGTTCTTTTTTACCACGAACCTTTTCCATGGCTTTCAGCAAATCACTTTTGTCGATGGGTTTCAATAAATAATCAAGGGCACTGGTTTTAAAAGCCTGGACGGCAAATTCGTCGTAGGCTGTGGCAAATATCAAATCAAAGCGAATGGGTTCCAATTGTTTTACAAGTTGAAAACCATTCATTTCGGGCATTTCAATATCCAGGAACACCAAGTCCACCTTATTTTTTTGAAGATAGGAAAGCGCACTTTTTGAAGAACGGAAAACGGCTTCAACCGTAGCATCGTTCACATAAGTTTCCAGCTGCCATTGCAAGGTGTCAATACAATGTTGCTCATCATCTATAATGACAATTCGGGTGTTCATAGGTTCCATACAATTTGCACTTTGGTTCCCGTTGGAATCCCTTTCGAGTCCTTCATATCGATAATTTGAACTTCATTGGCTTCTTCTTGCTGCAACCCACTGTAATACAACCGTTGTTGACTGATACTCATGCCGTAGGATTTTCGATTGGAAGCACTTTTACTCCGTAATTGAAGCGCAGCATCCCTGCCAATCCCATTATCCTCGATTTCACAAACCAATTTTCTGGGATTTTCCATGAAAATGCGCAACGTCAATTTGCCCAACCCTTCTTTTTTGTGCATCAAACCGTGCCAAATGCTATTTTCCACGTAAGGCTGGAAAATCATGGGCGGCACTTCCACATAATCGGTTTCCACATCGCTAGCGATGGTGCACTCGTACTCGAACTCATTATTAAAACGCAATTTCTCCATGTCGATGTATAGCTGAAGGGTTTCCAATTCCTGCTCCAACGAAATCTTTTGAGCGCGGGAATTGTTCAACACCTGACGTATCAATTTACTGAATTTGGAGAGATATTCCGAAGCTTTTTCCTTATTGTTCTTTACGATAAAGCCATTGATGGAATTGAGGCAATTAAATAGAAAGTGGGGATTCATCTGGGCCCTCAAGGCCTGGAGTTCAGAATCGGCCAATTTCTTATTGAATTCCTGCTTCATGGCTTCCTTCAACAAGGCCTCTGCTTTACGCTTTGCCCTTTGACGTGACCATAGCAAAAACAACACGGCAAGCGCCAAAAGGGTTATGATCAAAAAAGTCCATTGCAATTGCTTGCTTTTTCTTAGGCTTGTTTGGCTTAGCTCCTGTTGTTTATTTAGTTGTTGGATTTCCCTATTCTTCTTTTCGGTTTCGTATTCTAGCGACAACTTTTCGATTTCCCTGCGTGAACTAGCACTGTTTAGAGAATCCAGGATTTCGGTCCGCTTCCTGAAATAATCCAATGCCTTTTCAAAATCCTTTTTTTTCAAACTGATGTTGTACAGTAAATTGTAATTGTACTTTGCCAAATAAAGGTCCTCGTATTTTTGGGATAGCGTGATCGATTTCTGTATGAATTCCTCGGCTTTTGGGATACGGTTCTGTGCAAATAAAATTTCGGCATAAGTACTGTAGGAGTACATTAATTCTGGTTCCCAGGAGAGGGAATCTCCCAAACGAATGGATTCCTTAACAGATTCTTCGGCCTCCGCCAAACGATTCATTAAGAAAAGCGTGTATGCCTTATTGTTGTAAGAGGAGATCAATTTGGTATACCGCCGGCTTTGCTGCAACAAATCAATGGCTTTGTTCAAAGACTCCAGGGACTCTTCATAATCACCTTCACCATCTGAGACGATACTTAAATTGAGGTAATATGCCCCGAGGTTTCCATCGAATTCCTGTCGCTTTAATTTTAATTGGATGACCCTTTCATAAAATTCCCGGGCTTTGGGATAATCTTCCAGATAGAGGTAAGCCCTTCCCAATCCAGCACATGCGTGAATGACCCCCTTTTCAAAGTTTGCTTGCTCGGCGTAACGCAATGATTTTAAATGGAAATCGATGGCCAATTTGGGGTTGGAGGAATCGTCTTCAATTTTCCCCAAAATGTTGAATATTTCCGCCTTGAGCAATAAAGAATCCTTGTGAATCCCTATTCCATCCAAGGCCCTATAAGCTTCCTGCTCGGCCTTATCAAATTGTGACAGCATTCTGAAGTACCTGCTTTTGGAAATAAGAAAGGGAAGGTAAAGCTCGGGGAGTGAATTCGTAATTTTTCCGTTAAGTTCATCAAAAAGTGTAGTAGCTTTTTGAGGATTGGAGCTGGTATAATAATCGAATAACTCCATTTGAACCTTCAGCAGAGAATCTGGATCCTTCACTTGTTCCAGAGCCATTTCCAGTTGGTCCAAACGGTTTTGTGCCAATAGCTGGCAAGAAGCTAATAACCAAAGAAAGCAAGTCCAGGCTAAAAATTTGAACCGATAAAAAAACTTAGGCTGAAAAGACATGAAGGCACTTCTTTTGAAATTCATTTTCCATGAAAAACTGCATACAATATCCCCAATTTTTATAATATCTCCATCACTAATGTATAACTTACTTGTTTGGCAAGATGGTTCACGTATTTTATAGGGCCTTTAACATGCTTGTGGTATTCTCGGTAGATTTATGATGAACGAGCAGCAATAGTGGAAATTCCAAAAATACCGCTTCCAATCAAAAAAGTAAAGAATCCTAGGCTTGAATTGGTTACTTATCTTGCAGCAATGCTTTGATTTCGAGCAGTTGTATTTTTAAATCTTCGATGTCTTTTTTCTGTGCTTCGATTTCGGTATTTTGACGGTCGATAATGATCTGTTGTTCCTGAACTGCTTTTGTTAAAACCGGAATCATCCCCATGTAGTTGATACTTTTAATGGTCTTGGAAGAGTTCCCGGGAACACCCTCCTCTTTGGCATCAATAAGTTTTACCTCCTGGACTAAATTGGGAAACAAGGTTTCAAATTCCTGGGCGATAAAGCCCGTTTGCCTGTTCTTTGGAAAACCATACTTCATCGCATCTCCTTTTCTGAAAAAATAATTTCGTACTTGAATTTGCGCTACTTTTTCCAAGAGGCTTTCGGCATCAACAATCCCCTCTTTTACAGAAGCATCGGAAGGATTTGAAAACAAGCCGGAAACATACACGTTCCCTGTAAAATAGCCAGCCCAACTCCCCGATTTCAATACAGCGGAGTACACCCCATAATGCGTCCCCCCGGCTGTGCTTACAATGTTGTTAAAACTTCCGTATTTGGTACCCGAACCTGTTCCCGACAAGGAGTTTCTGGTACCTATGTGGGTCCCAGTACTAGTATTTGAAATGGTATTGTATGCACCATATTGGTCGCCACTTCCAGTACCTGTGATGGCACTATAACTTGCGTAAATTGTACCTGTACTAGTTGCAAAAATAGTATTCCTGGTGCCATACGCACTCATTGAGGTTGATGCAATGTCTAATATATTGTCGGTTCCTATAGCAAATAATCCTACCCCAGTGGTGTTTATTAAATTTCGGGTGCCATAGGCATTGCCCGAAGAATCAAGATCGTTATAAGTACCTACATTTTCAATACCTCCACCAATAATATTATAGGTACCAAAACTGGATGAAGTACCACTGGATAGCACATTATAGGTACCATACTTATCTAAGGAGGTACTTCCCGACATAATATTATACATCCCCACATGATAGCCTCCACTGTTGGTAATGGTATTATAGACCCCTCTTTGTATTCCTGTTCCTGTGCCCGACAAAACATTGGAAACACCTGTATGCTCTCCTGTACCACTCCCCGATAGGGTATTGTACACACCCCAATGTTCTGCATTTCCAGTATTGGAGATGACATTTCGATTGCCCACTTGAGTCCCAGATCCAGAACCCGATAACTCGTTTCTAACACCCTGATGCGCACCTGCACCGGTTCCGGTTGTAATATTATAAGTGCCGTAATGATTTCCACTACCCGGACTCTCATTGTATGAATAATTACCATATTGGCTTCCAGTACCATTCACGGTATTTTGAATCTGAGTGTAGATCCCTGCAAGTATTCCATTTCCCCCTGCAAAATAATTGTTGAACGCCCCAATTTGGTTGCCATTTCCAATAGTGCCCGAAAACTGGTTCCATGTCCCAGTTAAGTTGCCAGTACCGTCCGAAAAAATGTTTTGAGTCCCTGTATGATACCCAGAACCACTTCCAGATAAGGTATTGTAGACGCCCCAATGGTCAGCATCTCCGCTGTTTGAGATTACATTTCGATTCCCCACTTGCGTTCCCGTCCCGGCACCTCCTAATTCGTTTCGAATGCCTTGATGTGCACCCGTACCGGTTCCGCCAATAATATTGTATGTTCCATAATGATTTCCCCCTCCATCGCTAAAATTTTCAAAATAATTTCCATATTGAGCGCCAGTTCCTGTAACAGTACTTTGTATTTGGGTATACAATCCCGCTAAAATTCCATTTCCACCTGCAAAATAATTATTGTAAGCCCCTATTTGATTGCCATTTCCCACATTACTGGAAAATTCGGTCCAAGTACCTGTTAAGTTTCCAGAACCTTCTGAAAAACCACTAAACATCCCTGTGTGAGAACCCGAACCAGTTCCTGAAAATAAATTATGTACCCCCCAGTGAGAGCCTGTGCCGGTATTTTCCATTCTATTTTGCGCACCATACTGAATGCCGTTTCCAGCCCCAGATAAGGTATTGTATACCCCCCAATGTTCTGCATCGCCACTATTGGATAGCACATTTCTAATACCAACTTGCGTTCCCGTCCCGGAACCAGAAAGTTCATTTCGTATTCCTTGATGTGCCCCAGAACCGCTTCCGGTTAATGCATTGAAATTACCATAACGACTGCCGTCTCCAGAACCATACAACACCGCCCAAGTGCCTCGATGATCTCCGTCACCGTCACCTGAAATATCACTATAGGTTCCATAAAGATTGGCATCGCTACTATTCGAAATAAAATTTCCCACACCAAATTGTGCCCCGGTACCCGTACCTGTTATTTCATTAAATACCCCATAATGGTTTCCCGTTCCCGAGCCATTTGTTAGTGAGTGAACTCCTCTGTGTTCGCCATTACCCGTGCTTAAAATTCTTCCGAATAAGCCAACTAGAGTAGACGTGCTGGCAGAAGTTGTCACTTCAGACAATAGTCCATAGGTAGTAACGTCATTGGACCCGCTCATCACTACCGAAACCCCTCTGCCCCCTTGGTCTTCTTCAATATCCAGGGGCCACGTAGTGGTATTTTTCCCTATGGCCACATTCCCCAAAGTATAAATGTTATCATTGATGCTATTAGGGCTGGTAGTGGTACTCTCCTCATACCAATCGTCATCTCCTGTGGAACTTGCCGAAGTGGTTAAACGTTCCCACGTTGTTCCATTGAAATAGTAATACCCTACCCCGCTTCCGCCTGTAGTTGCAGTATTTGTGTTGTAAATCAATAAGCCCGTAGCTGCAATGTTTGTCCCGTCGAGCATGGTGTTTGTTACGTCGGAAAGGGAAACCTGCGGAATGAGTATTCCTTTATCTGTAGCTGAAACATCCAGCAAAGAGGAGGCATCTGGACTTGTTGTTCCAATTCCTACTTGAGCAAATAAAAAATAACTTTGGAGTACAACGGAACTAAAAAAAATGATTCGTTTCATAACTTTTTTTTTAACAAAGCCGGAGTTAAGTAAAATCTGGGAAAATCAAATGTAAGCTATTGAATTTAAATAAAATACAGGCAAAACCCTTTTTTTTAAAGAAGAACCTACACGATTGCTATTACAGCTTTCGCACTAATATATTTGCATTGCTAAAACTTAAAATCGGGGTAGGTGATGCGGCGCCAAACACTGGGAAAACCCTAAAGGTTAATTGATCTCCGGCCGCTAAGTAAATATCGTTTGTAAAGGAAAAGTTTTGCGTGTAACTAAGGCTAAAATAAGCTCCACCTTGGACAAAAAGTTGACTGTTATAAAATCCATTGACGTATACCCTAAAACCCATGACCATTTGGTTAGTACCCGCACCGCTAAAATCGACTGGCAAATTGGCCGTAATCGAATATACCCCAGTAGATGGAACCGTATAGGTTCCGGTGACGGTATTATAAGTACCTCCGCCTAGATTATGAACAACTGTTGGATAAACCACATTGTATTCAGTAGCATTTGTAAGGGAAACATCACTTGTAGCTGTGATTTTTAAAGCAGGGCTGTTATTACTTACCCAACTCACATTGCCACTACCGTCTGTTTGCATGATTTGGTCTGCGGTACCCCGGGAGGCCGGTAAAACATAATTATTGGCTGCCGTGGTGCCAATCGAAACATTACCCAAAAAATAACCGGCATAACTACCGCTTTTCAGTACTTCCGAATAGACTCCATAATGAGTCCCCCCAGCACTGTCTGAAATATAGTTATAGGAACCATACTTTGTGCCCGCACCAGATGCTGTAAGGCCATTATAAGTACCGTAATGGATTCCTGATCCACTACCAGTTATGAGGTTTTGGGTCCCATAACGATATCCCGTTCCACTACCCTGCAGATTATTATCGGTCCCAATGTGTATGCTGGAAGAAGTGGCAGTCATGAAATTATAAACCCCTCTTAGAATACCACTTCCTGCTGTAAGGGCATTATACACCCCAATATGATCCCCGGTACCACTATTGGTAAGGTTTTGATACATGCCATATTGCAATCCACTTCCTGTACCTGAAAGCACCTGAAATGTTCCGTAATGAACTCCTGAACCTGTTCCACTTAAATCATTATACGTTCCATAATGGTTGCTATTGCCTGAATTGTTCAACGTAGTAAGCACGCCATATTTTTGACCAGAGCTAGCGCCTCCAATTAAATTAAACAATCCCGTTTGAGTTGTGGAACCGCTTGTGGAAAAACTAGTGTAGTGCCCATATTGAAAACTAGCACCGGTATTGGTGATGCTGGTATAACTGCCGTATTGTGTTCCAGTTCCTGTGCCAGATAAAAGTGTTTGAACACCGTAATGAGGTCCCGTTCCAGAACCATTTAAAGAGTTGTATACCCCATAATGGTTGCCGTCGCCGGAATTTGATACCGTATTTGAAGTCCCAACTTGCGAACCAGATCCCGAACCCGATAACACATTTACGACTCCACTATGTTGACCCGTTCCCACATTGCTGATGGAGGTATACATCCCTGTGTGTTCAGAATTCCCCGAATTGGTTATGTTATTGACGACTCCTCGTTGCTGACCCGTCCCGGCTCCTGATAAGATGGTATAAATCCCCCAATGAGCACCAGAGCCATTGCCGCTAAATTGGCTTTGCATTCCAAAATGATTGCCATTGGAAGTATTATTTAGGGTATTATTTATGGCGTATTGACTTCCCGAACCATTTCCAGATATAGCATTACTTACGCCATAGTGTGTCCCAGTACCTCCTCCTGAAAGGGTGTTGTAAATAGCGTAATGGGTGTTGTCCCCAGAATTGGTAATGGTATTGGCTATTCCTATTTGGCTTCCTGTTCCAGTTCCCGTAAGTGCATTGAACATTCCGCGGTGCACCCCAGAACCCGAACCGCTCATCAACGTGTAGGTGCCATTGTGCTCTGCATCTCCACTATTGTTAATACTATTGTAGACGGCGAATTGTGTTCCGGTACCATTTCCAGTGAGGTTATTGGAAGTTCCTAAGTGTGAACCAGAACCCGAACCTGTCAAGGTATTCAAAGTACCAATGTGCTGTCCAGTACCTGTATTACTTAAAGTTGTGTTTATTCCATATTGAAATCCATTTCCGGTGCCTCCCAAATTGTTATACACTCCTTGATGTGTGCCCGAACCCCCTATCAAAAAATCGTTATATAGCCCCGTTTGGACACCGGTGGCACTGTTTGATAGATTGTTGTAAACACCCCGCTGTTCTCCGGTTCCACTTCCGCCTAAGGCATTGTAGATCCCGTAATGAACTCCCGTTCCGTTGCCAGTAAAGGTACTAAGCACGCCATATTGTGCCCCATTACCCGAATTGGAAATGGCATTATAAACAGCCCTCTGCTCTCCAGAACCCGATCCCGCCAATCCGTTGTAGAGCCCATAATGTATGCCCGATCCCGTATTTTGAATATTAGTATACAATGCCATAAGGGCACCAGTCCCTGTACCTCCCATTAGGGTGTATAACCCCCGACTATTTCCTGTTCCTGTAAAATTATTTTCATTGTAAATAGAACTATTTACCCCCCCATCTGAATAGTTAGAATAAATATTCAATGTTCTTGTGATAGTACCATCTGGCTGATTGAGTTCCAAAAGATAATCTGCCGTATTCTTACCAATGGCAAGGTTTCCAAAGGTAAATTTATCATCGTTGATGCTATTGGGCGAAGTGGTGGTTCCCTCTTCATACCAATCATCGTCTCCAGAAGAGCTGGAAGTTACCAATCGTTCCCAGGTGGTCCCATTAAAATAATAATACCCCACACCGCTACCACCCGTAGTGGCGGCATTGGTATTGTAAATCAACAAACCCGTGGCGGCGGTATTCACTCCGTCTAACATGGTATCGGTTACATCGCCTAGGGAAACCTGAGGGATGAGCATCCCTTTATCCGTAGCGGAAACCTCCAAAATGGAAGAAGCGTCAGGTGTAGTTGTGCCAATTCCTACTTGGGCATAATTAATTACCGAACATAGCAGCGCAATTGTGCTGAAAATCAATTTCCTTTTCATAAAATGACAAAATAGACGTGGATACTATTTCGATGAGGGGTACTACCAAATATAACGCTTTTTTCAACCGAAAGTAGGGAGCTGGTTATTTTTAACAATAGCGAATCATACAAAGAGTTAGTGGTCATCACTTCTTTTGGTTTCAGCAAAAAGCAGTTTATTGAGCTTAAGAGGAATCCATTAAAAGTTATTGGTTTTAAAACAGCTATTGCTCGTTCAGCAAAGACTTGATCTGTTCAATCTCCCGTTGTTGTGTTTCCAGTCGGTTTTTCAAGGTTTCCACCTCATCTTCCAGAGATTCAATGGTTTCTTGTTGTTCTTTAATAGCATTGATCAACACAAAATCCATGGCCCCGTAATCGACTCCAAGGTAATTTTCCTTAACCGTTCCATCCTCTGAAACATATTCCCAGTCCTTGACCATATAGGGTGCAATTTGTTGTAGCTCTTGAGCAATAGTTCCGACCCCTGTATCATTGGGCATACCTGCTTTGCCGTTGTAGGTAAACCAAACAGGATTTATTTTTTTCAAAAGCGAAAGGCCGTCCGTGAAAGGACGAATATCTTTTTTCAAACGTTTGTCAGAGGTGACTGTCCAAGCACTGGAAGTCGGTTTGGCAGCAGAGTTTGTAACTAATTCCAATAAATATGAGGGATTTGTAAGCCCTATACCCAATCGATAGGAAATATAAGTACGTCCCAAAAAATACCCTGCAAAAGAGGTTGTCGAGGAGGTACTGGCATTAGCATAAATGGCATAATTATTTCCTGTTGTCCCGAAAAAACTTGAATAAACACCATAATTAGTACCAGTAGAAGTTGTTGGAAAAGTAACATAATAGCCTACTTTTGTTGCTCCTCCAGACCCCATGGTGGCATAAGATGCATATCTTGTACTGGTATCAGTATTTCCAAATGCTGTGAAAACACCATATTTGTCTCCTATTGCAGTTCCAGAAAAATAATTATAGTAACCATATTTGTCTCCCGTATTGGCTCCAGAAAATAAATTGGATGTGCCATAAGTGGTTGAAGACCCTGAACCCGAAAACCAATTGAACGTAGCATACTGGGCTGATCCTGTAGAGGTAGAACCAGAAAAGTCATTATAAGTAGCATACATGGGTACTCCTGTAATAGAAGCCGTTCCACTGATCCTGTTGTAAGTAATTCCACCACCTGCTGCGTAGGTACCATCATTATCGTATAAATTGCGCCAGGATGCCGCAAAGTTTCCCGTATTGGCTATGCCATCAAGACTTGTGGATTCAATGGAAAGCATCCCTGTACTGGTGGTGGTCCCAATGGTCACCCGTTCGCCTATTCCGTCTCCTGGGGTAAGGTAGGTCCCTCCGTCGGTCCATTCACTAGCCCCAATACTGGAAGGATCTACCCAACTCACATTACCGCTAGCGTCGGTTTGCATTACTTGGTTTGCTGTTCCTCTGGATGCTGGAAAAGTGTAGGTATTTCCTAACGTGGTGCCAATGGCTACATCTCCTAAAAAAAAGCCCGCATAACTACCGCTTTTTAAGGATTGTGAGTAAAGCCCATAGAGTGTTCCTCCAGCGGTAGTACTCATGATAATGTATGAACCATACTTTCTTCCAGTACCTGTTCCGTTCATTAAAGTTGAAGAACCAAAATGATCCCCATTTCCAGTCCCTCCAATACCCGTTGAAACACCTATCATGTTACCCGTTCCAGCATTTAAGCTATTGTTTATTCCAAATTGATTACTACTTGTTGCACTAGTGAACAAATTATATAATCCTGTCAAGGTGCCATTACCCGTATTGGATATTTGATTTTGAATGGCATATTGATCCCCTCCACCAGCACCCGAAAGGATATTCCAAACACCTCTGTGAACCCCAGTACCAGAACCACTTAATTCATTTAAAACCCCAGTATGCACTGCATTACCGGAATTATTAATAATGCTTCTAACCCCAGTTTGTTCTCCGGTTCCTGCACCTGTCATGGAATTGATCAATCCATAATGGTCCCCAGAACCAACCCCTGAAATACTATTGCTAAGTGCTACATGCTCCCCATTGCCTGAATTTGAAATGTTGGTTTGCACCCCATATTGGCTCCCCGAGCCTGAACCCAAAAGGTTGTTAATCACTCCAATATGCTGCCCGGTTCCTGTTCCATTTAAGGTTGAGGCCATACCATAATGATCTCCATTGGCACTATTGTCAATTTCATTAAAAACCCCTATTTGGAAATTTGTCGAGGTTCCGGTTAATTCATTATGGACACCGAAGTGAAGTCCCGATCCGGTATTGTCAATCGTATTATGAACACCTGCTATTTCTCCAGAGCTTGTACCTCCCAAATCATTCGCACTTCCTGTTCGATTTCCCGTACCTGTTCCTTCAATAAAGTTGTATTGCCCATAGTAGGTATACGATGTGCTTCCCGAAACATAGTTATAGCCACCATACATATTTCGGGCCGCATTGGTTATTGTGTTGTATGTTCCGAAATGAGTCCCAGAACCTGTTCCCGTTAAGGAATTATAAGAACCATACTTGGCACCATTTCCATTACCTGTCAGAGATGAATACACCCCGTAATGCACCGCTGCACCGGAATTACTAATTTCATTATAATTTCCATATTGAAGGCCTATTCCAGTTCCAGAAAGCATGCTGTAGGTACCATAATGTGCTGAAGGTCCTGTATTGGTGATATCGTAGTAGCTTCCGTATTGGTTACCTGTTCCTGTTCCGGAAAGGGTATTGTAGGTCCCAAAATGGTCGTTGGTTCCCGTGTTGGTTATGATACTTCGAACTCCTGTCATGGTACCATTACCTATTCCACCAAGAATACTGCGCATTCCTTGGTGGGCTCCATCACCATCGTTTAGAATTTCATTGTATACAGCGTAGTGTAAATTATCCCCAGAATTAGTCATATAGTTCCCTACCCCAATTTGAGGTCCCGTTCCAGCACCAGATAGTTGATTATACAAACCGTAATGGTAACCACTTCCCGAGCCATTGGTAATGGAATGCAACCCTCTATGCTCTCCATTTCCATTGCCCAAAATTCTTCCAAAAAGCCCTACTTGAGTGGCATCGCCTGTGTTGGTGATTTCAGAAAGTAATCCATAGGTAGTTACATTCGCCGTACCATTCATTAAAATAGAAACCCCGCGCCCCCCTTGGTCTTCCTCAACGTCCAACGCCCAATCGGCCGTATTTTTGCCAATGGCGACATTCCCAAGGGTATATATATCATCCGTAATGGCATTGGGAGCCGCGGTGGTCCCTTCCTCGTAAAAATCATCATCGCCCCCACTGGCTGAAGTGGTTAATCGTTCCCATTGAGTACCGTTGAAATAATAGTAACCCACACCACTTCCCCCTGTGATAGCAGCATTGGTATTATAGATAAGCAATCCTGTGGCGGCGGTATTGACTCCGTCCAACATGGTATCGGTTACATCGCCTAGTGAAACCTGAGGAATGAGCATCCCTTTATTTGAAGCGGATATTTCCAAAATGGAAGAAGCGTCAGGTGTGGTTGTGCCAATTCCTACTTGGGAATACCCTTGAAAAAAAATCATAATAATAGCTGTGCAGATGTAACTCTTTTTCATTGTCATTTTTTTTAGGAATGGTACCTAGATTTTCTTGGGGGAATTTTAAAGATACTAAAAATGCTTAAATTTTGACAATCAAATACTTAACATTGTATTTAATCTAGTTATTCTTAAGCGTTTCAATTTCTTTTTTAAGCATTTGAATTTCCTCATTTTGTGCTTCAATCATTTTTTGCTGCTCCTGAACAGCTTTCACCAAGGGAACCACAAATTCAGCATAACGCAACCCGTAGTAATCATCGGCGTTTTTGGGCTGGTCTACACCGCTGAAATCAAACCCCGAAGCTTTGGCGGCTTCAGCAACTTCTTGCGCAATGAAACCCGTTCTTTTCATGTTCTTGGCCTCGGTATTATCCAATTCGGGGAAGTTCTTAGCCTCAGGATGGTTTTTAACCGATAAAAACTCCGTCTTTATTTGATAGGTTACAGGTCTCAACTTCATAATAAAATTCAGCCCCGTGACATCTTCCTGCACGTTCTCTTTAACCCGACCGTCCGAAATGGTCGTCCAACCTACTTGCCCCCCTATAGAGGTTACAATACCGTTTCCAATGCGCACCGAATTGGTTGCGGCCGTTGTAGCTCCATATCCTATGGCCATAGAATTAATATAATTGGTGGCCCCTGCATCTGAAATACAACCTATATACGTATTTGCATATCCCGTTACATTTGAGTATCCTGCATAGGTGCCAAAAGCCGTATTTACATAACCATCGAAGGTGGAAGCGGGGTTGTTGGCATAAAGCGCATAAGGACCAACCGCAACATTCCAGGTATTGTATGAGGTTCCTCCATTGCTATACGCCTGAGTATACAAACTTTGATGTCCAATACCCACATTGTAGTTGCCTTCGGTATTGTTGCGCATGGCCCAGAATCCCATAGCAACATTAGCTGTTGCAATCGTGGTTGCTTCCAAGGACCCTCCGCCAATGGCCACATTTGTTCCTCCGGTGGTCAAGCTTGTCATAGCATAATGCCCCACTGCGGTATTTTGGTTGCCCGAAGAAATGGAATACAACGAATGGTATCCTATACTGGCATTGCCATAAGGGGTCGATCCCGCTGCGTCCCCTTGCATCGAAAAAGAGCCCAGGGAGGTGTTTTCGTCCCCTGTTGTGTTGTACCGTAAAGCGTTCAATCCCATTGCGGTATTGTTATTACCCGTGGTATTGGCCCGAAGGGCATAGGTGCCAACCGCAGTATTACGAACACCATTCGTATTATCTCTAAGGGATTCCGTACCCAAACCAACATTTTCAGATCCATCAATGTTTTCCTTAAGAGCTTCAAAACCCATTGCCACGTTATCATTTCCTATTGTATTCTGCTGCATGGCATCTACACCTACCGAGGTATTGTAATTTCCAGTTGTGTTTGCCGATAACGACACCGCGCCAATAGCAGTATTCCTAGTTCCAGTGGTATTGGCATCCAATGCATAAGTTCCAAGTGCAGTCCCATAGGAAGCTGTAGTATTCATCCGCAGCGCACTATAGCCCATGGCGATATTATACGACCCTGTGGTATTTTCGTATAAGGTAGCCACTCCTATCCCTGTATTCACAACTCCCGTGGTGTTATTGTATAAAGCCACCCCTCCTACTGCGGTGTTGTAGATCCCATTATTGGTAGCAGTGGGATTGTTATTGTATAACGAAAGGGCTCCAACAGCTGTGTTATAAGAGTTCCAAGCAGTATTTGAGTTGTTAAAAGATTGATTATACATGGCTCTAAAGCCAATAGCTGTAGAATAAATGGAATACGAATCATTGGCCAAAGCATACCGCCCAGTGGCTGTTGCTGCTTGAGCCCCTTCACCATATTCCATGGCCCCTACCCCGACAGCCACATTTTGGGAACCCGATCCGTCCGCCCGCAAAGCGCGCCAACCTATTGCGACATTCATCACATTATTGTTGGCATTCTCCATAGCTTCCCTTCCTATGGCTGTATTAACTCCATTGGGGCCAATAGCATTTCGTAGACTTCGGTAGCCTATGGCCACATTCCCGTCAGACGTGGTAGCATTTTCCAAGGCTTGATACCCCATAACAGTATTATACAAACCACTTGTAATGGAGTTCAGCCCCTTATAGCCAAAAGAAGTATTGGTACTCGTAGAATCGATCAATCCTGCTGTTTGGTTGTTCACCTTAAAATTCAAAGGTTGGGTGTCGATCGTTCCGATGAAATTGGCCGAGGTAGTTCCTGTATTTCCATCTAGGTTCCACTTGGGTTCTGCTGTGGTAATGAGACGTTCCCAAGTGGTACCGTTGAAATAGTAGTAGCCCACACCATTACCTCCAGTGACCGCCGCATTGGTATTGTAAATCAACAAACCAGTGGCTGAAGTATTGACCCCATCAAGCATGGTATCCGTAACATCGTTGAGGGAAACTTGGGGAATTAAAATCCCTTTATCGGTTGATGCAATGTCTAGTGCAGAAGACGCATCGGGTGCAGTTGTCCCAATGCCAACTTGTGCCCATAGGTTAGGGCACAACAATAAAAATACGATTACAAAAATCAGCTTTCTCATAGTACAATTTTTAAATAAGTAGCTAAGTAATTTGTAATCGGGGATGTACAAATATAAATAATTCATTTATAATAAGATAGGGGGAAAACCCCTTTTTTAGGGCCATCAATACCCTTTAAAATTAGTTGCACAGCTTCCTACAAAATTGTAACATTACATTCCTTTTTTAAATCCTATCCTATGGAGAGTCAAGACATCAAGCCAAGAGTACCGCAAGACGAACACATTGTTGAAAACAGGGAGTTAAACATCTGGGAAGCCCTAATTCCTGTATTTGCCCTAATAGGCATGTTGGCCTATAATGTGTATACCTATGGAGGAGATGCCCTGAGTGGTTCCAACCAATTTGTCTTGCTGATGGGTGGTGCAGTAGCTGCTATTGTTGGCTTTTTTAACAAAGTTTCCTTCGCGCAAATGATGGAGGAAGTTGCTGAAAACATTAAATCTACCGGGGGAGCCATTTTGATTTTGCTCATGGTTGGTGCCTTGGCCGGAACCTGGCTCATCAGCGGCATCATTCCAACGATGATTTATTACGGATTACAGGTACTTAACCCTACCATCTTTCTTGCCGCATGTGTAATCATTTGTGCCATCATTTCTGTAGCTACTGGGAGCAGTTGGACCACTTCTGCTACGGTGGGAATTGCATTGATCGGGATCGCTGATGCCTTGGGAGTTCCTTTGGGAATGACGGCTGGTGCTGTCCTTTCTGGCGCTTACTTCGGTGATAAGATATCGCCGATGAGCGATACCACTAACCTAGCCCCTGCCATGGCTGGCACAGATTTGTTCACCCACATTCGGTACATGCTTTACACCACCACCCCTTCCATCATTATTACCCTACTCTTTTTTATCATCTTAGGGTTTAGCATTGATACCTCAGGAAGTGCTGCCACTCCAGAAATTCTAGCTTCTGTAAAATCTGCCATCAATGTAAGTCCGTGGTTATTCGTGGTACCAATTATTGTCATTGTCTTGATCGTTAAAAAAACGCCTCCGCTTATCGCGTTGTTGGTAGGAACTTTGTTGGGCGGAGTTGCAGCTTTGATATTTCAACCGGGCATTGTTGCCAGGATTGGTGGTGGAGATGCTTTAAATTTCACAACGGGTTATAAAGGAATCATGAACGCTATTACGGTTTCAACCTCCATCCCAACCGATAACGAAGCGCTACAAGGCCTATTCACCGCGGGGGGCATGAGTAAGATGATGGGGACTATTTGGTTGATACTTTGCGCTATGGTATTTGGTGGAATCATGGATGGTATCGGCGCACTAACTACCATTAGTAAAGCGTTGCTGAAATTATTCCACACGACCTTCGGATTGTTTGCCAGTACGGTTGCAAGCTGCCTAGCCCTAAATATTACTGCAAGCGATCAATACCTAGCCATTGTGGTTCCCGGAAAAATGTATGCCAAAGCCTTTAAAGAAAAGGGATTGGCCCCCGAAAACCTCAGCAGGACTTTGGAAGATTCAGGTACCGTTACCTCAGTGCTGGTTCCTTGGAATACCTGTGGGGCCTATCAAAGTGGGGTATTGGGCGTGGATACCTTGCATTACGCAGGGTATGCGGTATTTAATTACATAAGCCCATTTATGACCTTGCTCTTTGCAGCGTTTCGAATCAAGATCAAGCAATTGACCCAAACGAAAAAAGATTCTTAGCGTAAAGGCTTTTTCATTTTCCAGAAAGTGTTTTCCGCATTGAAATGAACCACCTCTGGTTCATTTTTTTATCTTTAGGAATTCATTTGTTGCAAATGTTGAATCACCCCGTAGCATCAACCAAAATCTCCCTGAAATGTATCTTCCTGCTGATGCTGTTCTGTTACGGCATTTTTTTAGAGGCCCATGCGCAGCCCATCATATCGGGATTCAAGCACCTAACTATTGACAACGGGCTTTCCCAAAACTCGGTTAATTGTATTTTTCAGGATCGTAGCGGTTTTATGTGGTTCGGAACCCAAGATGGACTAAACCGATACGATGGTTATGAATTTCGACATTTTCGAAGTCAAAAAAACAATACAGAAAGCCTAAGCAATAACTATGTTTGGGATATTTATGAAGATGAGAAAGGCATATTATGGATTGCGACTTTTGGTGGGGGTCTTAATCGATACGACCCCGAAACGGACCGTTGGAAGCACTTCACACACGATAACAAGGATCCTAAGAGCTTTCCGAGCAATCGCTTATTTTCAATAACTGAAGGAATATCCGGAGTCCTCTGGATAGGCAGTAATGAAGGACTTATCCGCTTTGATACGAAACTCGAATCTTCCGAAATGTTCCTAGCGGAAGATGCTGGGGGCAACTCCTATAAAGACAACTACATAGGTATTGTTTCTGACGATATTGAAGGGAATCTATGGTTGCGAAGCGAAGACGGACTTACGTTTTTCAACACTCAAGATGGTACCGCCACCAATTTCCGCGAAGCTCCATTTTCCAATGCTTTTCCGTTAGGCGACGTTTATGACATTAAAAGAGATGAGGATTTTTTATTGGTGTGCTGTGATGCCGGACTTCTGAAAATCGACCCCAAAACAAAAAGCGATACTTTATTGCTACCCCTTAAAGATATGACCATTGACGGGCAAAATGTTGCCGTTAGAAAAGTCTTAGCCCTAGGTCACGATGAATATGCCATCGGAACCAGTCTGGGGCTGATCCTATTCAATGGAAAAAATCAAAAAAAGGAAGTCTACACCAGCAGCGCGTCGGATGAAAAAAGCCTGACTCACGGTTACATTACAGCACTTTTTAAATCGACAGACCAGACCTTTTGGGCAGGAACACGAAACGGTCTCAATTGGGTGGATCAGCTTTACCCAGATTTTGTGCACCTTAGAAGTATTCCTGGGAAAGAGGGTCTTAGCAACCCCAATGTCAATTCATTCATCGAAGAAAAAGATAGCTTGCTGTGGATTGGCACTTCGGACGGACTTAATCTTTACAATAAAAATAGCAATACCTTCAAGGTTTTCAGGAAAGAGGATAAGCCCTTTAACGGAATGACCAATAATTACATTTTGGTGCTTTTCAAGGATTCCAACGGGACCAAGTGGGTTGGTACACGCGGGCATGGGGTTTTTAAAGTGACCGACAGCTACAACTTCGAACCATTGAGCCCCATTAATGAAAACCTAACAAGCACCTCCGTCCATTTCATGGCCGAAGGAAAGGATGGTACCCTATGGCTCGGAACCGGTGGGCGCGGCCTCTGGAAGTATGATCCCAAAACCAATACCGTTAAAACTTACCCCAGCGCCAAGGATGGAAAAGGACCGCACCACAGTTACATTTTTTCCATAGTGCCCGACAGTCAAGGAAATATCTGGATTGGAACGCCCACCGGGGGGCTCAATTTGTTCGATCCTCAAAAAGAGCGCTTTTTGTATTTCCTTAATGATCCCAATAACGAAAATAGTTTAAGCAACGACATCATTCTAACACTCTACGAAGATCAGGAACGCACCCTCTGGATTGGTACCAACGGCAGGCTGAACAAGTTAATTCCAAAGTTGGAACCCAATATGTTCGAAAAACTTCAAGGTCGTGAAAAGGATTCTCTGTTCATAAGTTACGGCAGGGATGCTGGATTTCCCAATGATGTTGCCTACGGCATCCTTGAGGATGAAAATGAAAACTTGTGGATTCCAACAAATCAAGGGCTGGCCGTTTTTAATACACAAAGCGAAAAGGTTGTAAAAAACTATGATACCAGCCACGGGCTACAAAGTAACGAATTCAATCAAAACGGCTACCACAAAGGGCTTTCAGGCAATTTCTATTTTGGAGGTGTAAATGGTTTGAATATGGTAAACCCCACCAAGATTTCACCAAACAACTTCCCTCCTCCTGTGGTTTTTACAAGACTTTCCATTTTTAATGAAGAAGTTCCGATAAGCACGCATTCCAAAAAGTTTGGGCTTGGTGCTCCTATAACAGCATTAGAGGCGATCTCACTTTCTTGGAAGCACGATGTCATTACCTTCGATTTTGTAGGCCTTAGCTACAAAAGCCCCGAAAAAAACCTTTACAGCTATAGGCTGGATGGTTTTGATGAAAAGTGGAGCCCTCCAGGTAAAAGCCGTTCTGCAACCTACACCAACCTCGACCCCGGAACCTACACGTTTTGGGTTAAAGCAGCCAACAACGATGGCCTTTGGAATACTGAAGGGAAATCGCTCCAAATCCATATCAGTTCCCCGCCATGGGCCAGTTGGTATGCCTACATTACCTACCTCCTGATGGCCATAGGCATTTTTTATTTGTTTCTTCGGTATCGCATCCAAAAGGCCACCCGGGAAATTAGGGTTCAAACCGAAATTGAACAGGCCCGATCCCAAGAGCGGGAACTATTCCGAAAGCGAAGCGCCCGCGATTTTCACGACGAAGCAGGAACAAAAATTACCCGTATCGCTTTAATTGCCGAACTGGTAAAGCAAAATTCCAAAAACAACCCAAAAGTTCAGGAGCAACTGGAACAGTTAAGCGACAACCTCCAGGAACTCAATGTTGGGATGCGCGATTTTATATGGGCCTTGGATCCCTCCAAAGACAATTTTTACGATACCTTAAACCGATTTATCGACTTTGCTTCCAGTTTTTGTGAAACCGCCGGGGTACGGTTCAGTTCTGGAGTGCTTCCCGAAAAATTCAAGGAGCTACAACTCAATATGGCCAACCGCCGGCATCTTTTGATGATTTTCAAGGAAGCTTTAAACAATAGCATCAAACATGGAAATCCAAAACAAGCCGCGTTTAACGCCGAAGTGAAGGAAGACGGAGCCCTTCAAATTTCACTAAAGGACAATGGCCAGGGATTTTCCGAAGAAACCATTTCAAAAGGCCATGGCATTCAAAACATGAAAAGTCGCGCAGAAGCAATGGGCGCCGACTTGAAAATTGAATCCCAAAAAGGAAAAGGCACCATCATTACTCTGGAACTATTAATTACCCAAATGGGTGATGAAAATGCATCTTTGAAATAACTATTTTTAAAAGCAATGAATCTTACACAAAACATACGTGTTTTTATTGTAGAAGATGACGGACTTATCCGTAATTCCCTAGAACAGCTTATTGGTGGCTCCGAGGGTTTTATGGTATTGGGATGTTTTGTGTCTGCAGAAGCGGCATTGCTGGAGTTGTCTGAAAAGAAACCGGACGTTTTGTTGTTGGACATCGATTTGCCCGGAATGTCGGGAATCGAAGCCATCCCAAAATTAATTAAGATCCAGCCCGATCTTAACATTGTCATGCTCACAGTGCACGAAGAATCGCAAACGGTATTCGATTCCTTGGAAAAAGGCGCTGTAGGCTACCTCCTGAAAAGCAACAACCCAAAAAGAATCCTAGAAAGTATTTACGAAGTCTTTCACGGGGGAGCACCCATGAGCCCGTCGATTGCCCGACGCATTATCAGTTCTTTCAAGCCGAATTCGGAAATTGAGCTTTCTGAAAGGGAACTTGAGGTGTTGCACCAATTATGCAGGGGAGCAAACAATAGGGAAATCGCGGAAGATTTGTTCGTTTCTACGAATACCATTAAAGCCCATATCAAAAACATTTACAAAAAACTTCACGTACACTCCCGGGCCGAAGCTGTTTCAAAAGCCATCAAAAAACGGCTTATATAATACCTTTAGTTGAACTTACAGCCCACCGCAGACACATTGCCGCTGTGTTTAATACCCGGAGTGTTGTTTGGTACCGGAAAAGGGTAATCTGGAAATCGCAATCCCTTGACGGCCACCTGTCCTCCCCCAGTAATTTCGATGGCGAATTTGCGAACACTGGTTGCAACACTGGCATCGTTTAGATTCACTCCTTGGGGAGGGGCCACAATTACTTTAGTGCCTGAAAAAATATACACATCCTGCATTCCCGGAGGTAATTGGCTTGCGGGAAAATGAGTAAGCTGTTTTCCGTTCACCACTAAAACAGGAGCTGGATTTTCGAGAGGATTTCCTCCGGGAGTGTAACTCCATTGCTGCGGATGCAATGGATTGCTGGCAAAATAATAGCCGTTGACTTTATCTTGGATCCAAGTAAGCTCTGAGATATCTTCAGTTCCATAAAAAATGGCCCCGTGTTTATTTTCAGCTTCTATAGTGAGCATTCCCATTCCTAATGTTGGCCATGTTACCTTGGAAGACTGTCGGTATTCGCCGTCTTTAACAATGATGCTTACTGGTTTGTTTCCCTGCAAGAATACCAAAGATGCATCCATGGCTTTCTGAAGCGTTGCAAAGGGTGCAGTTTTAGTTCCAGGGTTGGAATCATTTCCATCAATAGCCACATACAAAGTTTTTTGTTTTGGCTTGCCATCGTTGTTTGCAACCGTTGGATGGTCAAAAATGGTATTGGCATCCAGCCAACTAAATTCAAGAGGGGTTTTTGGACTTCCTACCGCAAAAATGATTTGATAATTCTGAACTTTTGAGCCGGTTTTCAGGGTGGTAAACCGTGTTGTGGACAAAATTCCATTAAATAGGGGGGCTTTGAGGTCCATATCCACTTTGCCATCCATTTTGGACTGCGCTTCCTCCAATAGGCCGTTAATGTCCATTTCGAGGATTTCCTCGGGGATGTCGACTCCCAAATCCTGAAGCTGTTTTAACTGGTCGGGGCCCGCCATACTAAGTCCTTCCTCCATCGCCGCAGAATTTCCAACATTGATTATGGGCTGGCCCTCCGTGCGCAAGCTCATCAATCTCTGTGATAAGCCCGGACCGTAAATGGTACCTCCTACCGCACTTTTGGGCAAATCCATGTCTTCGAGTTCGTCGTCCATTTTGTCCAACGCATTGAACATGTCGTTGATTTGGTAAACCAAATAACTGGCATCAATGCCTTCTTTATAATAGCGCGAATCCTTTACCGGCAATTTGGATCGGCGTTGTATTTCCTGGGCAGCAGGGTTTCCTGAAGCAGCATATTTTTTATTGACCTCGGCCATTGCAGCCACCATCTGGTCTATCGTTGCGTTAATTTGGTCTTCAGCCATTCCGTTAGGACTAAAACCTGCCAGGTTTGCTGCAGATGCCAAAAATTCCAAACTTGCCTTTGTTGCAAAGTTTTTCATTTTGGTCGCCGCCCCAAACAATTGAGCCCCCTTTTCGGCAAAATCCATAATGTCCAGACTTTTCGAAAGGGCTTGTACTGCGGTCCCCGCATAACCAAAACCATCGCGAGTCGATTTCCAACTTCCTTTTCCATCCCCATCCCCTTCATCTTCTGTCCCTGCCTCAATCTGCTTGCGTTGATTTGGAGGTGGTGGGGGTTGGTTGGTTCCGTTGCCTCCAATACGAACGTGGGGCTTTGCCTGATATGCTGCCACATATTTTAGATATGGAAGCAGGTTTGCCCTCCAAAATTTCTGAACGTCCTTCAATTGCTTCATGGCTTCACTATCGTTAACGCTTCCTTGCTCCATCACCATAAATTGTCTAGGAGACACGTGATTGATGGTCGAAAAATCGACATCCATACTTCCTATACCCGTTTCAGCCAAAACCATTTCATTATTCAAACAGTAGTTTTTACCCGGAACATACTTCTCCATTTTCCCGCGGATATGCAAGGAGGCTCGTTTTGTGGTAGGGTTTACATAAAATGCATTGAAGAGATTGTCGGGATCCATTTTCAATACCCATGCCGTAAGCTCGGCAGTGTAATCCGTATCGTTGGGACAATAATCGATGTACTCCTCTTTTATCACCAATACCGTTGCCTCTCCCGATTCGAAAGCTACCCTAATGGGTTCTGGATACTGAGCCCCCATGCCCTTGATGCCGGCACCCAAAACACTGTTGGCCCTAACCAACTTGTACTCCTTAGCCAATTTATTGCCTTGCTGTTGCTGGTAAAGGCCTTCCATTCCTGAAGGCAAACCATCTGGAACTTGAGCAACTGCAGTACTATGAACAAAAAAAATCAAAGAGGCCAACTGGAATAAAAATGATTTCATATTCGAAAGGATTATACTTGATTTATAACTGTTTCCAAAAATAACCCCCTCCTAATTACCTATCAATTACCCAATTGGGTAGTTTCGAAGAATAGCTTCAGTGCTTCAAAAAAATGAATTCAAAAGCAGGAAAGGATTCTGTATCTTTAACCAAAATTCTGTGCAATGGCAAAAATAACTTTGGGAGGAAATCCCGCCGAAACTTATGGCAGTCTGCCTAAAGTAGGAAGCAAGGCACCCGCTTTTACTTTAACCGGGGTTGATTTGAAGGACAAAACCTTGGAAGACTTCGGTGACCATAAAAAAATTCTCAATATTTTTCCTAGCGTGAACACTGGGGTATGTGCCACTTCCGTAAGAAAGTTCAATGAAAAGGCCGCGAAGTTGAAAAACGTGAAGGTTTTGTGCATTTCAAGAGACTTGCCCTTTGCACAACAACAATTTTGTGGGGCTGAAGGCCTCGAAAATGTGATTATGCTGAGCGATTTCAAAACCGGTGCTTTTGGGAAAGCGTATGAATTGGAAATCACCCGAAGTGCCTTTCAGGGCTTGCACTCAAGAGTGATCATTGTGCTGGATGAAAACAATACGGTGCTTTATACGGAACAAGTTTCGGAGATTAGCAACGAGCCCGATTACGAAAAAGCCCTAAAAGCACTGAAATAATGTGGAATACTTTTGTAGGAAAGCGGATATTGGGGTTTAAATATGCTTTTCGCGGTGCCTGGATGCTTTTAAAAAACGAAGCCAGTATCCAAGTACAAGCCGCCATTGCAATTATCATGACTGGTGCTGGGTTTTACTTTCAAATTTCAACTATGGAGTGGATTGCACAATGCTTGGCTATTGGTTTGGTATTGAGCATTGAAGGTTTGAACACGGCTGCAGAGGAAATCGCTAATTTTGTCCATCCCGATTACCACAACAAAATAGGTTATATCAAAGATGTTGCAGCAGGGGCCGTATTCTTTGCCGCTATTACAGCCATTGTTGTAGGTGGATTTATTTACATTCCAAAATTTTAGGATGCATGCTGCAAATCACCCGTTTGGGTGATTGCCAAACTAACTTATTGAACCTAAATTTGTTGCGCAAACAACGAGTTCAATATGTTTTTCGTTCTAAAACCAACTACCATGAAATACCTCGCATTACTACTGTTTTTAATTTCTAGCTTACACACTTACTCCCAAACTTCTGAAAACGCTAATGGTGAAGCTCCAATTATTTTTATCTATGATGCCAGTGGTTCTATGTGGGGTGCTATGGACGGTAAGACCAAAATGGAAATTGCCAAGGAGGTCCTTAATAGTTCCGTCGATCGCTTAGGGAAGGATCAAAAAGTAGGCCTGGTAGCATACGGGCACCGTAAAAAAGGAGATTGTAAGGATGTTGAATTCTTGGTCCCTTCTTCCAATACTTCCAAAACCACCATTTCCAGGGCCCTTTCTGGCATCAAACCAATTGGGATGACCCCATTGGCCTATTCCGCAACTTTGGTGATCGATCAGCTTCGCAATAGCAAAGAAAAAGCAACCATCATTTTGGTTACGGACGGAATCGAATCCTGCAATGGCAATATTTGTGATGTGGTAAAAGCAGCTCAGGCCGAAGGAATCGATTTCAAACTGCACATTGTGGGATTTGGATTGAAGGAAGGTGAAAAAGACCAGTTGATGTGCGCTGCCAAAGCGGGGAATGGAAACTATTATGATGCCGCGAATGCGGAAGGTCTTTCAGAAGTTTTAGATGAAGCTGTAGAACAAAAAGTGGATTCGCCTGAAGGAAATGTAAAAATATTTGCCGTCAAAAACGGAAAACCCATTGATGCATACATTTCAGCCTACGATGTTATTGCCAAACGGAAACCCATCAATGGAAGGACCTACAAGGACACCGTTTCTGTCTATTTACCACCCAGCACCTACACTATTGAAGTAAAACCCTTGGAAGGTAGTGATGTTACCGCACTTACCATTGAAGGGGTCCAAAGCTTTGATGATAAAGTGGTTTTCAAGGAAATCTCGTTCGACGGTGGAAAAGTAGGCATAAAAACCACGAATAATGGAGCCGATTGGGACTGTATGGTAAAAATAGTGGATGCCAATGGGAAGACCGCCGCCGCCCTGCGTTCCTACAATGCCCCAAAGGAAGCCGAGGTAAATCCGGGAACCTACAAAGTAACGATTCAGGCCTTGGCCATGGAGGGCATGCAAACCTATGCGGAAATTGAAAACGTCGTCGTAAAACCTGGACAAACGACGCCCGTTTCGTATGAATTTGACTCAGGTAATTTCAATATTTTTACCAAAGTGGGCTCCGAAAACATTGACACGGTGGTCACCATTTATGAAAAAACTAGTGGCACCTCTGTAGGAGGCGGCCGAACCTATTCCAAAGGCGCCAGTTTTCTTTTGAATCCCGGGACCTATAGCGTAAAAGTGGCTCCCTTGGGAAATTACAAAGACCGCGCGACACAAAAATTTGAATTTGAATTGAAAAAAGGGGAAACCGTCGATAAATCCGTAAATTTTTAAGCCATGAAAAAGTTTATTGCGCTCTCTAGCTTAGGCTTTTATCTGCTTGCGTTTATCTTTTGTTTTGTAGTAGGTGCTTATGTTGCTGGAAAAATGGGTGCTGGTGAAAACCAAGGTCTTGCTGGAGGTGCCATCGTATTGGGATGGGGTGTGTTGGTGGGATTGGGCGGAATTGTACTGGCCATTATCCTGGTTCAATTTTTAAGCCCAAAGGTTGTTATTAAAATTAACTGGGTTTTATTGATTGTAGCCGTAGTCTTTTTGATTTTTCTTTACGCCAAAGCGCGTATTTCAACAGAAAAAAACAAAGAAGCCCCCCAACCTTCCCTGAAAACAACATCGCCCACCGCCATGCTTGTAAAACCGAACCTTCAAAAATCTAGTGCCCCCGAAAATTCCCTTGAGTCGAGTCCCAAGGGAATTGGTATTTTCAAGCCTGCCATAATGGAACACGGTACACTTTATTTCTATGGCCCCGTCAATTGGCAAAAAAGTAGCTCGGAACACCATCCAACCGACAGTATTGTATTTGCCATGGATGCCTATAACAACCCAACAACGACTTATGTGCCCCCATGGTTGTACCCCGAACACCTGAAATTGGATTATGGTGTACTCATTTTTAAGGTATTGGGCGTAGGTGATGATTTCCTTAAAGTCGAAGTCAATAAATTGACCCAGCAAACTTCCTATGTCAACAAAGCCCAAGGTTCCTACCTGTCTTTCCCTGAATTTTTAACTTCCGTAAACAGTGTTGAATTTATAAATTCGAATTCTAAAGTATACCTCAAGCCCTTTGATGCTTCCAGTACCATCAACACCTCCTTCAGTTTTATGGATCCACTGCTAATTGAAGAGGATTGGATGTATGTGGCCTTACTCAACGAATCCTACGAAACTTTGGGAAAAGGCTGGATTCAATGGAAAAAGGATGGAAAACTGATGATAAGCTACTCACTCTTCAGTTGAAGGCCATTCAAAATTGCCCTAAAACGATAAACCCATCAAAAATTTTTATGTAGCTTGTATCGTTGTATATTTGTGCAGCAACAACCTACTTAAATGGCCAAAAAGCAAAAGAAAACCTCTTCCAAAACTTCAAAGCGCAGTCTTTCCGTTAAGCTAAGCAAGCAACAGAAAATCATCTTGGGAAGCTTTCTTTTCATTTTGGGGTTGATGTTTCTCTTTTCGTTTGTTTCCTATTTCTTTACGTGGCAAGCAGATGAAAGCACTATTGGAATAGCAGAAAGGGATATGGCGTCGCAAAATTGGTTGAGCAAGTTTGGAAGCCACCTGGGCCACTTCTTTGTGTACCGCGGCTTTGGGATTGCAGCGCTTATTTTTGCTGTCTTAGTAACCCTTACAGGCATTTATTTCTTTTTTGATTATGCCAAAAAAAATCTCTTGAAATTTTGGTTTTGGGGCATTCTGGTCATGGTATGGTTAGCCGTTTTCTTTGGCTTCTTCACCCACGGCGAATCCTTATGGAGTGGCGTGGTTGGGTATGAACTTAACGATCTTTTGCAAGATTACATAGGACTCATCGGGACCATATTACTCCTTACATTTTTGGCCATTGTTTACTTGGTAGTCCGACTAAAAATGACTCCGGAAAAGGTGGCTACGGTATTTCAATCGACTAAAAAACAGGTGACCTCCGAGTTTATGTTGGATGAAAAACCAACTATTGATTCAGAAGAAATTACCCCCGAAAATGAGGAAAAACCTTCCGAAGTAACCTTTTCGGATGTGGACATAGAGGATGAAGCCATAGAAGAGCCCCATATCAAAACGGTTGAAAATCCTTCCGAAGCAATCGAAACCAGACAAAGCGATGACGTCGCTATGGAAATTGAAAAGGTGAAGGAAGAAGTGCCCCTCTCAGAAAACCTGAGTGAGAAACTGGTTCAGGATTTTGGTGAATTTGATCCTACCCTTGAGTTGCGTAATTTTAAACTGCCTCCCATCGATTTGTTGAAAGACTATACTGGCAGTCAGGGTATTACCATCAATCAGGAGGAGTTGGAAGAATATAAGAACCGCATCGTCGACACCCTAAAAAATTACAACATCGGTATTGCCAACATCAAAGCCACGGTGGGCCCCACCGTAACGCTCTATGAAATCGTTCCAGATGCCGGAATCCGAATTTCAAAAATCAAAAACCTAGAGGATGACATCGCCCTGTCCCTTTCGGCATTAGGTATCAGGATCATTGCGCCTATTCCCGGGCGGGGCACTATAGGCATCGAAGTTCCCAATAAAAAGCCCAAAGTGGTTTCCATGCGTTCGGTCATTGCTTCACCAAAATTCCAAAATGCGGAAATGGAATTGCCCATGGCTTTGGGGAAAACCATTAGCAATGAGACTTTTGTGGTCGATCTGGCCAAAATGCCCCACCTATTGATGGCCGGTGCCACCGGCCAGGGAAAATCGGTTGGACTTAATGCCATACTCACTTCGCTCCTCTACAAAAAACACCCGGCAGAAGTGAAATTTGTTTTGGTCGACCCCAAAAAGGTAGAACTCACACTTTTCAACAAAATTGAAAGGCATTACTTGGCTAAACTCCCCGATACCGAAGAAGCCATCATTACAGACACTACCAAGGTAATCAACACCCTGAATTCCCTTTGTATTGAAATGGATACGCGCTATGACCTGCTGAAGGAAGCCATGGTGCGGAACATCAAAGAGTACAATGAAAAGTTCAAGGCCAGGAAATTAAACCCCCACGACGGACACCGTTACCTGCCTTATATTGTTTTGGTCATTGATGAATTTGCCGACTTAATCATGACCGCGGGCAAAGAAGTGGAAACACCCATTGCACGTTTGGCACAGTTGGCCCGTGCTATAGGAATCCATTTGATCATTGCCACCCAAAGGCCTTCCGTAAATGTAATCACAGGAATCATTAAAGCCAATTTTCCCGCACGAATCGCCTTTAGGGTTACCAGTAAAATTGATTCCCGAACCATTTTGGACAGCGCAGGCGCTGACCAACTTATTGGTCGTGGAGACATGCTATTTACTCAAGGAAATGACCTAACCCGTTTGCAATGTGCTTTTGTCGATACCCCAGAAGTGGCAGATATTACGGAATACATTGGGTCCCAAAAAGCGTATCCAGATGCGCATCTCCTGCCAGAATATGTAAGTGAGGAAGGTGGCACAAATCTTGATATAGACATCGAGGAACGTGATAACCTCTTTCGTGAAGCAGCAGAAGTCTTGGTATTGGCACAACAAGGTTCTGCTTCATTGCTTCAGCGAAAGCTTAAATTGGGTTACAATCGAGCCGGACGCCTCATCGATCAATTGGAAGCTGCCGGTATTGTTGGACCATTTGAGGGCAGTAAAGCGAGGCAAGTATTGATTCCGACAATTGAGGCACTCAACCAACTCTTAGACAACGAAAACAACGATCTGTAACGATGAAAAAAGCAGTTTTACTATTTGCAACAGTATTTTACTTAGGATTTGCCCATGCGCAAGAAGCAAAAAAATTATTGGATGAAGTTTCTTCTAAAGTAAAAAGCTACGATAATATCTACATTGATTTTAAGTGGAATTTGACCAACGAAAAAGAAAAAGTAAACCAAGAAACACGTGGGGATGTAACAATAGCAGGCAATAAGTACGTATTGAATATGCTGGGTTCCACTAGAATGTTTGATGGGCAAAAGCTTTATACCATAGTACCTGAAGACGAAGAAGTTACCATTTCCAAACACAATCCCAGTGATGAGAAGGAAATTACCCCGTCAAAACTTCTTACCTTTTACGAAAAAGGATACACCTACAAAATGGACATTGTCCAAAACGTGAAAGGGCGCAAGATCCAGTATGTTAAGCTAACCCCGATCGATTCCAAGGCAGAAATCAAAAACATTCTTTTGGGGATTGATGCCCAAACCAAACACATTTACCGTTTGATCCAGACGGATGACAATGGAACCAAATACACGCTTACCGTAAATTCATTCAAGACCAACGAACCCCTCTCCAAAACCCTGTTCACTTTCGATCAGGCAAAATACGAACGCGAAGGATACTACATCAATCAGTTGAATTGATGCTGTTTTGAAAATACTGGATCGATACATATTGATTACGTATTTGAAGACCTTTGTGAGTGTCTTTGTTATTTTAATGTTCATCTTCGTTCTGCAAACCATCTGGCTGTATATCTCTGAATTGGCTGGAAAAGATTTGGACGTTTGGGTTATCTTAAAATTTCTTTGGTATGTGTCTCCCCGTTTAATTCCCTTGGTATTACCGTTAACCATCCTAGTAACGTCGTTAATGGTTTTTGGCGGTTTTTCGGAACGCTATGAATTTGCCGCCATGAAATCGACGGGTATCTCGCTGCAGCGAGCCATGCGAAGCCTCATGTTCTTCATAGGAATCCTAGCCTTGGTGGCATTCTTTTTTGCCAACAACGTAATTCCCTATTCCGAATACAAATGGCAAAACCTACGTAGGAACATCGCCCAGCTAAGTCCGTCCATGGCCATAGTAGAAGGACAGTTTTGCAGCATTGGGGATGATTTCAACATTAAAGTGGCTCAAAAAAGCGGTGACCGTAACGAGTTCCTGAAAGATGTGGTGATTCATAAAAAGAACCCGATGAGCCCTAGTGAAAATACTACCGTCATTGTTGCCGAAGAAGGAGAGCTTACCAGTGCCGAGAATAGCAATACCCTTTCGTTGATTTTGAGAAGGGGAAATTATTATGAAGACGTGCAGCTCAAAAATACCGTCGAGGAACGGGTCAAAAAACCTTTTGCCAAAAGTTATTTTGAAACATATACTATCAATATCGATTTGACCGCTATCAACAATACGGACATCGATAAGGAAAACAATCTCAACAATCAAAACATGTACAAAATAAGTGAGTTGGTTCCAGAGATTCATCGTATTTCCGAAGCATACTCCAAGAATATTGAACAGTATACCTCCAACATGTATTTTAGGACGGGCATTACCCAATTTGCCGATTCTACCTATACTAATACTACTAAAGATACCGTTGCAGTTTCAAGTGTTTTGGACCTTTTCGACAAACAACAACAAAACCTTATCTTGAACACTGCAGTTGATAACGTCCGTAGTACCATTCAATCCCTTGAAGGCAAGAAAAACGATTACCAAATACGAACCAAAACCCTCAACAAACATGAAATTGCCTTACACGAAAAATACGTGTTGGCCATTGCGTGTATCATATTATTTTTTGTGGGGGCACCGCTTGGAGCCATCATTCGAAAAGGAGGCATTGGCTTGCCCTTGGTGGTAGCCATCGTATTGTTCCTTACGTACCATTTTATTGGAATTTTTGCCAAGAATAGTGCCGAAGATGGTACCATGCACCCCTTTATAGCCAGTTGGCTAAGTACAGCCATCATGTTCCCGTTAGGTATTTGGCTAACCTATCGCGCAACGACCGACCAAGGCATTTTTGACTCCGACTCCTTCTTACAGCGATTCCGTTTTTTGAAACTAAAAAAAGCGCCCATTCCATCCTTGGCAGACAGCGGCATCATCCTTACCCAACAGGAAAAAGCACTGGTCATGTCTAGGACCGTTCCTCAGCTCAAGGAAATTGTTAAAAATTTCAAGCAGTACGATTATTCGGAAGATGTTCGAAAAGCTGCCATGCGGGAATTGGCCAACAAAGGGTATTCCGACACCGAATTAAAACTAGAGGGAACGTTCGAAAATACCCGTTACAACAGCGCGAAAATTGACTACAACTTGTATTTAAAAAATTCAAAAAAAGGATTGCTATTTTACATCAACAACATAATCCTCCTCTTGGTACAGGTTGTTTTTAAAGTGCTGCATTTTTCGGAATTTGCCATCATCCTTGTTGGTTTATTATCGTTTGTTTCAATCATACTCTTTTATGTTTATGCCATCAAGTCCCTTTCCAATCAGGTGAGTTTTTATTCGGTTTTACAGAAGAAAAAAGACGTGGGGATTTGGTTGATCGTTCTATTTTTGGGACTTTTTATCTATGTTCTGATTCGCTACAGTGAAAAAAGAAAGATGAAGGAAGAATTGAGCATGATTCGGTAGTCCTTTGAAAAATTCTCTTTCCCTATCTTTGCAACAAATGATGTAAAATGATTTCAGCTGAAAATAAGACCTCCATCCAACTCAACACCATTGAAGAAGCCATTGAGGATATCAAAAATGGTAAAGTCATTATAGTGGTAGACGATCAGGATCGCGAAAATGAGGGCGACTTTGTGGCAGCGGCTGAAAAGGCAACTCCCGAAATGATCAATTTTATGGCTACCCATGGTCGAGGGCTTATCTGTGCCCCCCTCACCGAATCGCGTTGCAAAGAACTCAATCTCGATTTGATGGTGGGAAACAACACCGATCCCATGGAAACTGCATTTACCATTTCGGTCGATTTGAAAGGAAACGGTGTCACTACAGGTATTTCGGCTTCAGACCGAGCGCAAACGGTAAAAGCATTGATAGACCCTTCCGTAAAGCCCAACGATTTAAGTCGTCCCGGCCACATCTTCCCCCTGAAGGCCAAGGAAGGCGGCGTGTTGCGCCGAACAGGACATACCGAGGCGGCCATCGATTTTGCACGATTGGCAGGTTTGAAACCTGCGGGAGTTATTGTAGAAATCATGAATGAGGATGGCACCATGGCGCGTTTGCCCCAACTTTGGGAAGTAGCCCAAAAATTTGGCTTAAAGTTGGTTTCCATTGAAGATTTGGTGGCCTACCGCATGGAACACGATTCCTTGATTCAGAAAAAAGAAGATTTCGCCATCGAAACCAAGTTTGGCAAGTTTAGGTTGAGGGCTTACCAACAAACCACCAACGACCAAATCCATATAGCGCTTACCAAGGGGCAATGGAAACAAAACGAACCCGTTCCCGTTCGAGTGAATGCAACACTGGTGAATCACGATATTTTGGGTACCCTTACCAATAATGCCGAACAACAATTGGATGAAATGTTTCGTGTTATCAACCACGAAGGAAAAGGCGCTATTGTTTTCATCGATCAACAAACCCAGGCACTCAACCTGTTAAACCGTCTAGCAACATTAAAGCAAAGTCAAAAAGAAGGACAGGTGGTCAAAGCCCCAAGGATTGCAATGGATGCCAAGGACTTTGGAATTGGGGCACAAATACTTCACGACTTGGGCATCCACAAAATTCGGTTGATTTCCAACAGCCATCAGACCAAACGTGTTGGAATGATAGGATATGGGCTTGAAATTATTGAATACCTGAATTATTAATTTTGATTTTCTAAAACCTTGATTTTTTCCTCAAGCTGGTTTATTTTTTCTTCCTGTTCCTGAATCGCTTTAATCAAAACAGGGATTAAGTCCATATAGTTCATTACCTTGAACTCCCCCTTTGTAACTACTTTATTGCCATTCTTATCGATATCTACATCCTCTGAGATCACTACTTCGGGAATTACTTCTTCAACGTCTTGGGCAATTAATCCCAAACGCGTGCGGTCATTTGCACTGATATTGGCATTGTACTTATAGCTTACGGGTTTTAACTGCATCACCTCGCGGAGGCCGTAGTTGAGTTCACGAATTTGGTTTTTGGTACGACGGTCGGAAAAGGTTGTGTAGGTATTGGCAACAACTCCATCCCAATGTTCTGTAGCACTGTTATTTCCCAAATCAAAAGTAACACTGGCATAAGGAACTAGATCGCCATCCAATCCTAGATTGTCACTGCCCATATTTTGGATTTCTAAGTAAGAAGTCGTGCTTACTTGTCCCATTTGCAGGGTTCCATTCATCCTCACAATATTATTATCAAATTCCCCATAAATAAGGGCATTATCATCATCTAGATTAGAGCTTTCAATATATAACCTATAACTACCGGTCTCACTATACCCTGCTTGATACCCTAAATACACATTGTAACTCCCAGTGTTTTGATCGCCAGCACCACTGCCAACGGCAACATTTCGGACCCCTGTTGTATTGGTTGCAAGCGCTCGATAGCCCATTGCAACATTATGGTACCCCGTGGTGTTATTTAATAGGGCTCCATTACTTAATGCTAAGTTCATATAGCCCGTGGTATTGTAATACAATGGATTAATCCCCATACCTATATTACTGCTTCCGGAACTGTTATTGTTAAGGGCGTGTAAACCTAGTGCAATGTTATTTCCACCACTGGTTAGATTCCTAAAATTTTCATAGCCAATTCCAATGTTGTAGTCGCCCGAAGCACCCGTATTGCTAAGATTGGCATATCCAATGGCAACATTTTGACTACCGCTTAAACTATAAAGATTATTCACACCCAGAGCTATATTGTAAGTTCCTGTAGTATTGTATTGCATAGCATTAAGCCCGATTCCTATATTACCAAGGGCAGTATTGTCATTTAAAGCATTGTCTCCAATCGCAATATTCTGCGAGCCTGTTGCATTATTTTGAAGTGCATAACTCCCTAGGGCAATATTGTTATTCCCTGTACTATTGGTATTTAATGCTATAAAACCCATAGCTATATTTTCATATCCGGTGGTATTTCCATACATCGTAGAGGATCCTAATGCAATGTTATACGTACCACTGGTATTGCTTAGTAAAGCAGATGGACCAATACCAATATTACCATTTCCATTTATATTTTGAAGTAATGAAGAACTCCCAATAGCAATATTAGCGCCTCCAGTGGTATTACTCATAAGTGTATTATAACCCAATGCAGTATTGGAGCTTCCTGTAGTATTACTTTGCAAACTTACATAGCCCAATGCAGTATTATTCTGTCCTGTAGTATTGGCACGCATTGCATAATAACCAACTCCTGTATTTTGAGCTCCTGTAGTAGTATTGTATAAAGCTTGAAAACCATTGGCTACATTATAACTGGTTGTATTGTAATACAATGCCTGATACCCAGTAGCCACATTACCAATCCCTACCGAATTTTGACGTAATGCCTGGTAACCAATTCCCACATTATTATCCCCTGTTGTATTATCCCCTAATGCGGCAGTTCCTAACCCTATGTTATAACTTCCAGTTGTATTATCGTACAATGCTGCAGAACCCAGCCCCATATTATAACTTCCGGTGGTGTTTAATCTTAGGGCATCGGTTGCCATGGCAGTATTGTAATTCCCAGTGGTTAGTGCCCCCAGCGTGTAGGACCCCACGGAAACATTTCCTACGCCTCCTGTATTCACTGCCTGCGAATAATACCCTACTGCAACATTGCTGGTGGTATTTACAGCCGCATTAAAGGCATTATAGCCAATGGCAACATTATTATTATTGCTCAAGTTATCATTAGTTCCTGCCAATTCACCGATAAAAACCGAACGGCCTGTATTGTATATTTCCAATTTACCCTGTGTTGTAATTCGCAATCGCTCCAGATTATTGGTTCGGAAAGAAAGTGCATTATTATCTGTTGTCCCTATAAAGTCGGTTCCTACCGTTGTGCCTGCATCCCCAGACAAGGACCATTTTCCAGAAACATCTGTCGAAGTAGTTAAACGCTCCCAGTTTGTCCCATTGAAATAGTAATAACCCACTCCGCTTCCACCCGTTACGCCTGCATTGGTATTATAGATCAGCAAACCCGTTGCAGCCGTATTAACTCCATCGATCATAGTATTGGAAATACTGGATAACGAAACCCTTGGGGCTAAAATCCCCTTATTGGAAGCCGTAACATCCAATGTGGAGGATGGATCGGGCGAAGTGGTTCCAATACCCACCTGCGCACTCATTTCAAAAATCAATGCAATTGAAAAAAAAGCAAATAGAACTCCTTTCATGGCTCATTATTTTAGATCACAAAAGGTTAAGTTTGGAGAAAAGGGGCTTAAAGATAAAACATTACCCTTTAAACCTAAAATCCTTTTCTTGGGCTTTAGCTTAAAACGAAGCTTATCAACTAATGTATGTTACCAATTAATGCGTTTTTTGGGGAAAAAGAATTTTTTCACAAACAGCAACCATGGCTTTTGCCCTATCAAGCACTTGAGCCTCGGTCCAGCTTAACTTGATGAGTGAAGAAATGGTGCGCCCCATCCATTGGTCGCTTTTAGAAAAATCCGTGTTATTTAAATCTTGTATTTGCTGTTGCACTTCCTGTGGAAGTTTTCCAAGACTTTTCAAATTGCGAAGGTGTTCCCAGCCCTTAATGTAGTGCCAGTTGTTTTTAAACCAATAGAAACAACCGTCTACACCTGCTTCACTTAAGGCCTTATGTGCTTTCTCGGTAAGTGCTTGAGTGGGAAGGAAAAAATTCAAAAAGGAATAATTTTCCTCACCACCCTCAGGAACAGTTCTAAAGGTAACTCCGTCTACTTTTTCTAGGGCAGTCCTCAAAATTGTATAGTGCTGCTTCTGAATGGCCAAAAATTGATCCAATTTTTCCAATTGTCCCAATCCTACTGCGGCATGAAGTTCGGAAATCCTAAAATTATACCCCAAGAAAGGATGGGTTTCGGCTCCCCGGTCATTTCCAATATGATCGTGGCCGTGATCCTGGAATTGATCGGCGTTCTTCGCAATTTTTGCATCATTGGTAATTACCGCACCGCCTTCACCACAGGTAATTGTTTTTACAAAATCGAAGGAAAAACAACCCAAATCACCAATGCTGCCCAAGGTTTTCCCTTCAAAAGTACCACCAAGTGCTTGGCAGGCATCTTCCAGTAAGACCAACTCGTGCACGGAACAAATCCTCTTTAATTCACTTAAACGCGCCATAGAACCACACATGTGCACTGGCATCACGCAGCGTGTTTTTGGAGTTATGGCGGCTTCCACCGCAGCGGGGTCTAGGGTTAAAGTGTCGTCAATATCTACCAAAACCGGAACTGCTCCCAATAACATAACCGACTCAAAACTGGCTACAAAAGTGAAAGTAGGCATGATTACTTCATCGCCTGCCCCAATACCTGCAGATGCCAACGCTACAGTAAGCGCAGCAGTACCGCTAGAGACCAATTGACAATGTTGGGTACCCATCCTGTGGGCAAAAGTCTGCTCAAATTCCTTGGCTTTCCAATGGCCGTTTCGCACGCCATCGAAACCGTAGCGCATTAAAATACCACTTTGCATCACATCGTTTACGTGCTTGCGCTCTGCTTCCCCAAATAATTCGAATCCAGGCATTTTTCTAGATTTTAGGTTTTAGATTTTGGGCGGTAGGTTTCTTCAGAATAAAACTTTCACCAAGTACCCCTTAACTTTCACCTTTATAGACGAAATGCAAAGATAAGGGTTGCGTAAAGAGTTTGCAATAGTGCCCAAACTACCAAAATGACCAAAAATTCGTTTACTTTGCCATGTGAAAACTGCCATAGTCATCTTGAATTGGAATGGCGAGGAATTGCTCAAAAAATTTTTACCCACCCTTGTGAGCCATTCCCCTAATGCAACCATTTATGTGGCTGACAATGCTTCTGAAGATGGGAGTCTGCACTATTTGAAGGCAACTTTTCCTGAAGTAAAAATAATTCAAAATTCCCAAAATGGCGGCTACGCCAAAGGGTATAATGATGCCCTGAAAAATCTTACTGAAGATGTTTATGTGCTTCTTAACAATGATGTGGAAACCACAACGAATTGGTTGGAGCCAGTTTTGGAAGCCTTTCAAAATAACCCAGATTGGGTGGCAGCCCAGCCCAAAATCTTGGACTGTAAAGACAAAACCCATTTTGAGTATGCAGGCGCTGGAGGTGGATTTTTGGACCGCTTAGGTTACCCTTATTGCCGGGGCAGAATTTTCAATTCTCTTGAAAAAGATGAAGGGCAATACAATGACACCCTTTCCATTTTTTGGGCCTCCGGAGCGTGCCTATTTATAAAAAAAGCGGCTTTTTTGGGGGTTGGCGGCTTTGATGAAGACCTCTTTGCACATCAAGAAGAAATTGATTTATGTTGGAGATTGCAGTCGAAAGGTGGAACCATTGGGTATGTTGGCACATCGACCATTTACCATCAAGGAGGGGGGACGCTGCAACAAGGCAATCCACGCAAGACGTATTTCAATTTTAGGAATTCCTTATTGGTGCTTTTCAAAAACGCAGGAGGCACGGTAATCTGGTGGTTGATCTTTCAACGATTGCTCTTGGATGGCATTGCAGGGATGCGATTTTTAATTCAAGTCAAACCGCTACATTGCTGGGCCATTGTAAGAGCACATTTCAGCTTTTATTGTTTGATTCCCAAATACTTGAAAAAGAGAAGGCTGTGGGCATCCAGAAAACCTTACTGGCAAGTTCGATCCATCGTATGGAGCTACTTTATTCTAAAAAATCGTATCTTTAACAAGCTATGATAAATTTAGCTTAAATTATTGTTAAGGCATACAACAACCTTACACTTCTTTATAATTTTGATGAACCAAAACACCATAACAATTATGAAAAGAATTTTGATTTTAATGCTTTCAACTGGAATGCTTTTCACTTCCTGCGTGTCGAAAAAGCAATATGCCGAATTGGAAGCCAAACAGAAAAAAACCCAGGACTTGTTGAACACCTGCACGGTAAAACTCAATGCATGCGAATCTGATAAAGCTGCTGCGAATGCGACCATTGCAGCACTTGAAAAGCGAATTGCCGATCTAAAGAAAGATAAGGAAGATTTGATCAAAAGCTCTAAGGATTTGACCATCCTTACACAACAAGGGGCAACCAACCTCGAAAAATCTTTGGAAAGCCTAAAGGAAAAAGATTTGAAAATTAGCCGTCTCCAAGATGCCTTGAACAAAAAAGACAGTGTTACCTTGGCCTTGGTTACTAGCTTGAAGAAAGAAGTAGGCCTCAATGACAACGACATTGAAATCAACGTAGAGAAAGGCGTGGTATTTATCTCGCTTAGCGACAAAGTACTCTTCAAAACCGGTAGTTATCAATTGTCGAACAGGGCCAACGAAATACTTGGAAAAGTGGCAACCGTTATCAATAGCAAGCCCGACTTTGAAGCTTTAGTGGAAGGACATACCGATGACGTTCCATATAAAAATGGACTTTTATTGGACAACTGGGATTTGAGCGTAAAACGTGCTACTGCCGTTGTTCGCAAGTTGAAGGAATTGGGAGCCAATCCGTCGCAGCTCATCGCTGCAGGACGTGGAGAATTTGTTCCCCTGGTTCCAAATACCACTGCTGAAAACCGTTCAACAAACAGAAGGACTAAAATTTATGTCTTGCCAAAAATCGATCAATTCTATACGATGATCGAAGAAGAGTTGGAAACCCTTTCCAATGAAGGAGGAAACTAACTAGTGCATATCATAATTTACAAACCCCGGTTTCCCCGGGGTTTTTTATTTTAATTGCGTCTATTATTTCCATAATGATGAAAAAAATGATTTTTTCTTAGGCGCTTCATGGAGTGCTTCTAAACTGTACCCGCCTTTGGCGAGTACAGTTGCAACTAGGGTAATGGGATTTCCTTTTTCTTGGTTTTTATACCAATCTAATAAAGCTCCTGCAATTATTTTGGCCCTGGGTTCGATCAAGCTTCCGTGTCCCTCGCCCAGCCCAATGCCCGGATGCCCCGCCGGTCCAGACATAGCAGGTCTGGAGTCCCTGAAAAGTCGTTGTTCCGGCATTCTTGGCAAATGCATAATAAAATTGTGTAATATTTGGGTATTTTGACCGGGTTCGTCAGGATTTTCAATGTAATATATCACAATATTATCCATCCTTTTTTTAACTTTTCCAAAGCTATTGGGGCATTTAAATTCCGTAACAAATGCAAACTTTGCCTTTGCCAGTTCTCGGGATAAATAGCCCATAACGGCTATCAATTCATCGGGGACCACATTTAACGTCATCCGAAGCTCTTTCCAGCTATCTTGACCGCTTTTTCGCTTAACGGAAGAAAGGCGCTCTTTGTATTCAAAAGCTCTTGGGAGTTCCACATTATAAAACCCTCCCTGATTTTTGGGATGTACATTCTCATAGTGAAGCTCTTGCAAAAAATCAAACTTTTCTTGTGCTACCGGTTCTTCCGGATTGTATTTGGAAGCCATATCATACACAATAGGCCACGCCTGTTCGAGGTTCATGCCGGCATGAATCATTCTACTTTCAATTACCATTTTAATGAGCTGTTCCAGGGTTTCCGAAGTGCTACCCCCAAACTTTTGGACGATGGCGGGTCCAGCTATGCTATTTTTTTTCAATCCAGCTTCAGAACCAATGGAATTCGGGGTTCCCTGCTGTACCCTTTGAAGAACTTTAGTTGGACGGTTGTCTTCCAATACTCTACCAAATCCCAATTCCTTCCCCTTTTGGATGCCATTGGAACTACCATGGGTTTTAAACTCTTTATCTTTTTGTTGGACGAGGTGTTTCATTTGTCATCTGGGTGTTTTGGAAATTCTGTTAAGCGTTTGGTGTCCATTCTGGAATCCCAGGCCTTTTCCCAAGTATTGGGCTCAGAATCGATCCAAGTATTTTGAACACTGGCAAAGGCCTTGGCCAGAATAACCTCGGTATCACCAATCAAACCGGTTTGTCCCACTCTTGTATTACGGTGCATCATCCGGGCAATTTGCTGCTTTTTTAGGGGCCCCTCTTTTTCAAGACCCAACCTTTCGGCTAGAAGGAGTTTTTCTTTATCTGAATCTAGAAATTTCGAATCGCCCCAATAGCGTACCGATGCTTTTCCTAACAAACCATCCCTTTTTTTCAAGGTCCGGTTTTCTGGATCGGAATTAAATTTTACTTTGGCCATATGCTCGATGTATTTTTCCAAAGCTTCACTATTTTCATCCTCATCTGTCAATTTTTTGTCGGCATGCCTTTCAGCCTCCATGGGTTTATTGGGCTTCCAGCCCATATGTTCATAAAATCCTACCGCCATGGGTGCTGCCATAAAAATCTCTATGGTTTTAAAGTCTTTTGCCCTAGCTATTTTGCACATATAATACACCAAGAGGGCTCCTAAACCACTACCCAACTCGGGGTCTGAAATGATATGACTTAACACAAACGCTTTTCGATCGGGCATTTGCTCGATACTAAAATTTAGGCTGCCCGAATGAAGGTCTTTCTTATTTCCGGCAATCTGTATGGCATCAATATCGTTACCTTTTAGTTGTATGCTAAAAACCCTTTTGCTCTTTTTATTTTCTCTCACAAAAGGAAAGCGTTGCACTGTTTGGGAATCGACTGCTTTTTTGGAAATAACCGGTGCCCGATTGGTTTGTGTAGATGTGACCTTGTGCCCCATTACATCTGCCTCCCGCTCGAGTGAATTGCTATCATTGATTGCTACATTCTTGGCATGATAAGTTGGCTTTACTCTTCCTTGTTTTTGCTGGACTACATGCCATGCCTCGTGGGGCAAGTGTTTTTCCTGACCATTGGCCAAATGAATTTGATTGCCTTGTGCATAGGCATGGGCATTCAATTGAGCAGGTTTGCTGGAATTGTAATGTACCTTTACATCATCCATAGCATATCCAGAAAGGTTTTCGATTCCTTCTTTCAAGGCATTAGGCAATCCCCCACTATTGGTTTTTTTTTGTAGGACACCCAAACCCCTTTGATCCTTTAATGAAAGCCCCTTGGAACCGCTTTGCAGCGGTTTAGAAGCCCCTTTCGGCTTAGTTCCTTTCCGATTTTGATATTCCATCAAGTATTGAACGTATATTTTAATGCCCCATTAGCTGTGAGGTGTACAAGATCCAATCATTTCTTACTTTAACATTTACGGGGCTTGAGCTGTGCTTATAGTCGGCAATCGAAGTGTACTCGTTTTTTTCGACGAGATGGGCCAAAAAAGCTTCATAAGGATCCTTGAATCCCTCTGGGTAGGAATGGCCGCTTAGGATCCTTGCCAAGAGCCGGGTGTTGTAGATTCGATGGAATTGAAAGGTTCCCACCAAATTCATGGCTTTTACGGTAGTATTTCCTAACTGATTTTCGTGATGGTCGCAAAACTTTTGTTGGCTGAAATACCTTTTCAAACCCTCAAGCAATTGCATTTCAATTTTTTTTAAAAAACCAACTGTTTTGTCTCCTTCCTTTTTCAGAACCATAATCATTTGGTGTTCCGAAATGGCATAAGCAAAAAGGGAGTGTTGGGTAATCTTAAGCACTTGGTTCAATGCATGGGCCATCATCATTTTTCGCAGATCCCCCGGAATGGCCTTATGCCACCTATGATTCATTAGCACAATGGCCTCATAACCCTTTTTAACCCCTATAATGTCTTCGGGATTTCGATCGTTTTTATTTTGGTGATGGCGATGGGCCATGCTACGCATTTATAGGGTTTTGTTTTCTTTTTTGAATTCCTTGCGAATACCTTGCAAAAGCTCTTGTTTTGTAACTACGGTATTATTTCGTTGCACGGCTGCCAGGGCACAGTAACGCAGCACGTTGATGATGGATCCTCCTGTGATTTCATAATCATTGGCAATTTGTTGCAGATCCACCTCAGGAGCGAGCGTACAGGTTCCCGAAAATGCCATCTCCCATAGTTCCAGACGGTCCTCGGGTCCCGGCACTTCAAATTGAATCATCGACTGAAACCTTCTCGTGAACGCTTCATCCATATTGGATTTAAGGTTGGAGGATAAAATTACAACTCCCGGAAAATCTTCAATGCGTTGCAATAGGTATGATACTTGCTGGTTGGCATAGCGATCGTTCGAAGAGCTTGTGAGGGTCCTCTTCCCAAAAAGGGCATCGGCCTCATCAAAAAAAAGGATCCACTTGCGATGTTGGGCAATATCGAAAATCCTTGCCAAGTTTTTTTCAGTTTCACCAACATATTTAGAAACCACCATGGACAAATCCACTTTATAAACATCCCGTCCAGAACTTTTCCCCAGCAATGTAGCCGTAAGCGTCTTTCCTGTTCCAGGGGGACCATAGAATAGTGCACGATAACCGGGTTTTAGATGTTTATCCAGCCCCCAGTCCAACATTAAAGTTTCTCCATGTTCCAACCAAGTCTGAATTTCCATCAACTGGTTAAGCACCGATTGATCTAATACCACATCCTCCCATTCTAGCTTAGTCGTTATTTTTTGTGCAGGAAACGAAATGCTTTGTTCAACCTGAGGCATGGATCCGGTGAGAAAGTACTCAAGCCATTGCTCGTTAATGGATAAGGTTCCATTGATCTTTGGAATATGCATTTCAGTTTCGCCCAGCAACAATACCTGTTCTTTCATGAGGATATGATCTGGGTTCAGCAATTGAAACACCTCCCCAAACGCCAAGGGGTCTGTTGCGGCAATTAAAAATCTTAGGGTTGCCCCCGTGGGGAAAAATCCGCTGTGGTTAGCATCAACTACCCCTCCAAATTCGGTAAATGCACGATCATAAAGTTGGTTTTTTCCGAAGAAGATATCCAAGACTTCTGGCTTAAGGTGCGGCGCCATGGCCAATGCCAAGGCCAGTCGTTCATTGGTATTCAAATTCCATTCCCGAATAGTCGAAGCATACGCCCCCTCGTCATCCGATAGCTCTTGCATGTCAATATCCTGCCATCGATTTTCGTGCCCGTCCTGTAATAGATAACTTCTAATGACTTGGTCAATGACTTTACCCAACCATTCCATTTCAGCATGCAGTACCGTAATCCCATCATTCATTTCCATATTCCATGAATAGTTTTTGGATATCGTCCATATTAAAATCGCCCCATTGAAAATACTGCAAAGCGGTATTGCTGTTCAATTGATTGCTCTGTAACATATCCAAGACCGAAGTGTGGAGTTGTGTTTGGTGCCGGGGTTGTGGGTTGGAATTGGTCTCTTCAAAAAAGTCATAGTCAAAAAAATCGTTGGCCCAAGTTTCATAATTGAGCCGTTCCTGAATCAATTCACTGATAAACAATTGCAATTTTTCATCTCGGGTTATTAACTTTTTAGCCCTAAAAAAACTGGGGACTCTTTTTTCTTCCCGATGGTAGAATTCCATGTTTTTTGACTGTATGGTTTTCACCTCGGGCATTCCAAAAATATCCACCAGCCCAAAGTTTTCATTCTTGGTAGCAATTTCCAGTTCGGCATCTGCATCACTGGCAATGGCAAGGGTCCAATGATTGGTCGTCACACATTCCGTAACCACATACAGTTCCCTAAATGAAAAAAAAGTTTGGGTAAGTTTAATGATAAGTTCGTCTTGAAGGTCCTGCCAATTGGCGATACGCACACTTTCGGGCTCCGATCCCTTAAATAAGTAGCTTCCTGCCTGCTTGAACGCCAAAACTTGCTTGCTGAACTGAAACTCTTCCCCCATGTCGAAATTTGTTGCAACTTCCCTGCCTGAATAAGGCTTTGTGACCCCACTGCTCAAATTCCAATTGGAAGGATTTAACCGAACCCCATAGTCGAATTTGGTGCGTTCGGGGCCAATGATCCCCTTTCTGTAAATATTTCCCAACGCCACCATTTCCCCATTTTTGACCTGAAAAAAGTCGCCCGGATATAGGCTATGGAAAAAAGGTCGGGAAGGCAGATACCCTCCAGAACGCAAATAAAAATCACTGAAGTATTTCTGAAAAATACGTTTCATGTTACAACTTTTTACGATTTAGCACTTCACAAGATACACAATCGTTTTCTTAGGAGGCCAATGCAGCTGCATTCGCTGCCGCCAAACCAGATTGCAACGAGCTGAGTTTCACTTGGGCCTTGTCCAGTAAGCCATTGGCCTTGTCCAGTTGCTTCTTGGTGCTGTTTGCTGCTTTTTGCGATTTTATGAAATCGGCTTTGGCGGCATCATAGGCGCTGTCTATTAGGGTTTTCAATGAACTGTTCGGACTCTTACTTTGATCTCCTTCATCTTTCGCTCTCGGGTTTTTGGATTTGCTTGCGGGTTGGGTAAAATTACCGGTAAGTACCGAGTTTAGTTTCACAGCTTCTATGTATTCCAATGCAAGAGCCGCTTGGGATTCCATGTTGATGGCATGGGAGGCAAAGGTAGACTTCAAAGCAACCAAAGCCAATGCTACTGCATTATTGGCATCTTTTCCCGCATTGGCCATGATGGACATCAATTCATCCGAAATCAAAGGATTTAATTCTTTATTTCGGATCAGGATGTTTGAAAGTCTGTTAATCACCTCGGCGCTGTAAATCAATTTATCGACCACCAACTTCATTCTGGAAGAGACTTCATTGCTCTTGGACTTTGCATCGTTTATTTCGTTGTTGGTAATGTTTGAATTGTTTTGAAGGTTTGCCACTTCACTCACCAATTCATCCAGCATTTCTACGTTAGTCTGCGCTTGATCCCTTTTGGCTTCGGCGCTCGCCATGAAATTTTGGAAATTGGTGTATTTCTCTGTTAGTGAATTTACCATGGCTTGGTATTGTTCCACTTCGTGTTGGGCGTCCAATACTTGAATGGCCAAATAATCCAGTTCGGCCTTTTTCTGTTCGGTAACATTGTATCGCACTTTATTTGTTGAATGTTTGACTACAGTTTCCATAATGCTATGTTTTTAAAATGAATAATTTATTTTTCTTTAATTGATATTTTTGGGCCCAGCCACTGAAACAGCACTGGTATATTGATTTGCCAAGTGCTCTGGTGCGGAAGAAGTTGCCAATACAACAGGCAAGTATTTTTGATCTGTCTGTAATGGATTTCCAAAATTATCGGTCGTTTCAGGCCCAATAGTGGCCTTATAGGTAATGGTCTGTGGTACATCATCAGCTTTGTCCTTGGCAGATGGCTTTTGCAAGGGTAAAACTGACGTTTGCCAGTCTGAGCCTGGGATGTAATTCCCAGCAGATACCTGCTCTGCCAGGGTGAGATTGAAGAAGATACCAGGCTGGAACAGTGTTTCTAAGGTCAAAACGTTCAAAGCCTCTTGCTTTTCAGTTTCAAGCTTTTGCGCAAGGCTCTTCACAATTTCTATTTGCTTCAAAATTCCGTCGCGCGCTTTTCCTTTTGCTTTTTTATCAGCTGGTTCAGCGGCATCAAAAGCTTCTTGTGCGGAGGCAAGTTTTCCTTGTAATGCATTCATATTTTGATACACATCACTAATTTGTGGATCGTACTTATTGTTGACGTTTTCCACTTTATTGACTTCAGCTTCAATTGAATTAAGCCCACTTTCGGTAAGGAGTCCTCCCACAATTTTAGGATCGGCTGGAACAAAAATCCCTCGGTATTCTACTGGCATGCCTTTGTTGTCATTCCCATTCATTGTAAATGAAAATTCTCCCGATTTAATGGCAATGGTATCGGGTTTTGGTGCAATGAGTTGATTTGTAATGGCAAACCCAGCAGAAGGTGCCGAAAGGTAATCTTCAAAATTGTTGATGTCTTTTTTGTAGTCGCTGTAATAAACTCCCATCAAGAAAACCACATAGTTGGTTCCAAACTCGATCTTTTGCCCATCGGTATCTTTGATGGACAAAAGGTTCATATTCACTTTTTGGGAAGGAGAAACAGTCGTTTTTTTTCCTGGATTTGCACCAGCATTAGGGCCCGACGGCTGGTTCGTTGTTAAGGTTACTGGCGTAAACCTACCATCATTGCTACGCAAGATGCGATCGGCCGAATTGATATTAAAAGTAGTTTTCTTTTGCTCCTTTACTACGAAAAGGAAATAATTTTGCACCGGATAGCCAACTTCGGAACTGTTATTCGCAAAAGGCGTTTTGAGTAAATTAAACGCTACTTGGAACGATTGCGTGCTGATTGCGGTTACCTGCAATCCAAGGTTCAATTGATTGTTGGTCCTGGTATAAGCAGTTTGGCTGGCCAAATAATCGGTGTACAGATCTACCAAAACCCCTTCTGCTTCTTTTTCCTTGGTATTGGTTTGGGCCAAGGTGGCATTGTCGGTATTGACTGCTGTGGAATATTTGTCAAATTCTTCGGATGCGACCTTTAGGATATTGTTGACAGCGGTGTTGGTAGCTTTGGCTTTCGCCGCAACCGTTGGTGCCGAAATTTGTGCAGCAGCCGAAGAGGCTTCCATGGCAAGATTGGACACTTCTTCAATGGCCGCAGCAGTTTGATTGATCAATTGATAGGCCTGCAAGGCCTCTGGATGAAGGGGATCTCCATGATCGGCCGCACTGATGATGCTGAAGGCACTACCTATGTCCGAAGCCAATTTTAATACGGCATTGGAAGCAATCTGGACGTTTGCTGCCCCCACGGAGGCATTCGTTACGCTTTGACTCACGTAAGCTTTTCCCTGATTGGCAGCCATCAAAAGGTTTTGGGATATAGTGCTGTTAATTACCGCTTGGTCTTTCACCGCTCCTTTTGCCTTGAGGTCTGCTTCGGCCGACTCGAGTTTATCCGCAGCGGTAATGCGGGCACCCTGTGCATAATAGAGGCTGAACATGGCCGCATTCTGTTGGGCATTTTTCTTTTTCTGATCCAGTTCCTGGCTTTGCAATGAAGCCAGTACATCAGCATGTAAATTGTCGTTGTAAGAGTTCATAAGAATAGTTTTTTAATTAGTAATACATTTAGCAATCTATGGGCCTCATCACTTACCCACTTTCAAAACACTATGTTGGTCATGGCCTATCATCGCTAATAGGGCCAATCGATGTGCAATGGTTTCTCCATCCAAGGAAATTTAATGATCGAAAACGAAAAAGGCGATTTTTGAATCAATAGGTCGTATGCCTTCTTCTCTACTGTTAGGGTCCAACGGTTCGCTGTTTCATTCAACAAGCCGTTCCTCATAATCCAGTTTCCCCTAAATCCTTTCCTCGAGCTATTGCCAATGGAAGGCCAATACCCCATCGCGGCATCTATCAGCCCATCCATCAGTACTTTTTCATTTTCCGTCATTGAAATATTTGTGGTAACGGGCTCTTGTATTTGCAACCCACAAAGTACTTTATTCAATACCAAATAGGCTTCATCCCCAAAAAGATCCAAGCCTGTGGCTAGGTATTGAAGGTAGTGTACTGCCTTGAGCTGATTTTCAACACTACTGAAACGAGTTCCTGAAGTTAGCTTCAAACGTTCAAAGAGCATCGGAAAATACGAATTCAACAATACAAGCCCAGCATTTACCACCGGGATTTGATCCTCGGTTTTGGGTGTTTCCATTTGAATTGGGGCCCTTGAGACCGTCTTATCCCCCTCGGGAAGCACGATGCTGCGTTGTGATAAATCGTTTTCTGCAGTACCCGCCAAGAGTTTTAATTCTTTGGTTGGCCACCTGATTTCAATCTGTTTAAATAACCTGGAAACGTCCTTTTTGGAATGAAGACTCCCCATTTGAAGCTCCCAAAAAACTTCCTTAAGGAAACCCTTAGCCGTCCATGATCCCCACCCATCTTCCATCCATCGATCAATCAGTTGAAGTCCTGCGCATTCAGTAATCTTTTTATTTAGGTTTTTGTCTTCAGAATCGTTGCAAACTGCCTGCAAGAGTGAAACAAGCCCGTTCAGTTTTTGCTTTTGCTCTGGATGGAGTTGTGAAATTCCATCGACAAGCCCATCAAATCCTAGCACCTCAAATGCTTTCTTACGCTGATTTCGGGTAATGAGCCTCCGTTTCAACAACCTATACAAAACCATGGGGTAAAAATGCGCCAGCGTTCCTAGCTGTTCGTTGCGATTTATAGGTACAGGACGATTAATTGAGCCGGTTAGCCAATCGTATAGCAAGTATTCTGCTTGTCCCTTAGCGCTAATTTCTTTGAGAAATTCAGAAGGTTCGGCCAACACTATTTTGTCCCTGGATCGCATCTTTGCCTGCAAATTTCTACGATGGGCGTCTTTGGCAACGCCTTTTAAAAGTGTGTCGCGATGGTTTTCTAGAAACGCTTGTTCCGGCTTTCCCAATCGAAGCATTTGCAGGAATCCTGTCCAATGAAGGGCTGTTAGACGTTCTTTTTCGGAATTGTCCTTTATTTTATGGATTTCTTCTGAAATTGCAGAAAACCATAAAAAATAGGATTTTTTTTCAACAGTATAAACGGAAGCCATTCCCATGCAAAACCAATGAAAGCTGTGCCTCTTCTGAAAATCATCAACCAAACCCTCAAGTTCTCCTGCGTTTTGGAGGTATTCCAAAACCAAAGCCGGATTGAAAGTCACATCTTCGTAAATTGTTTTAAATGGAACTTTAACGCCCATAGAATCGCCTTTCGGTTCTGGGATTTCAAAACGTAACTGTAACGCCTTTTCCAGAGCTGCCCATAAAAAGGAGGAAGAACGATTTTCGTCCATTACCGTTTCAAGGGTATTCCAAAACATCAAAAGCAGCCATCGTTTTAAATGAATCAGCTCTTGAAGATTGTAATTTTTCAATGCACCCCTAGCCTTTTCCATAAATTTTTTGTAGCGCATACTGGCTTGTGGAAACAAAACATCAATCAGCCGGTTTTGGGCATCGCCTTCCAAGGAATCAAAAACTTCCAAAAACGCATTCCGATCCCATTCCTTCAAATTCAAGGAAAAAGTATCACGGAATGATTCCGGATGCTTCAATCGGTCCATGAGATCCTTTTTAGAAAGTATCCATGTGCTGGATTGTGGATTTACGCGAGGGACATCCACATACAAGGAGAGGTCTTCCTTGAGGTATAAAGTGAGGGCGTCTACTATTCTTTTTGATGTGATTCCCTTCTTGAATTCATGCCACCAATCACGGATAAGGAACAAAACCAAGGCATCCGGAGCATGAAGCAATTGCAACAATCCTGTTCTGTAGATTTGCTTCATTGCTTTTTTTAAAGTATCGTCGGTACCCAAAATTCCCGCCTCATCTTTTAAAATCTTTTCCAGAGAGCGAAGCTGGTCATAAAATGCTCCCATCATTTGCTTCAAAACTATGGCAGCACTTTCCTCGTCCATTACTAAGGAAACAAGTTGTTGGACAAAAGCACGATTGGGGTGTTGCCTCAATGCGCTGAAAATGGCATTGGGATACCATTGGGATACCATCAGGAATTGAAATTCCAGAGCCTTGAAAGCAGCAACATCCCCATTGAAGGAACGCACAGCAGCCAAAGCGTCCAAAAGTTTTTTAAGTCTTTTTTGCAATTCGTTGGAATTGGTATTTTTTAATCGATTCCCCGCCTGATGGACCAGTCCAGGCATGGCATTAAGGACAAACCTATTTTTGGGACGCACCTCCGTAACTTTAAAAATTAAGTTTGAAAGTACTGTCTCTGGGGATTGTGAAGTGACTTGTGCAAGTTTTTTCAAGGAGAACCCTATAAAAGACCCATAATTTTTTTGAGGTTGCTGCGGGCTTATTAAAAATTCCAGAAAAAGTCCCCAAAGTACTTTTCTTGCAACTCTTTTTTCGCCCTGGGCTTGGTTGATCCAATGCATCGCTTGCAAAAAAATGGCAGTTTGTTCTTTAGCAATAATTTTAACGACGGATGTAAGGGCACTCAAATGGAGTTTATATACAAATGATTGCCATTGCTTTGCATTCCAGTGATGATTGATTAAAAATTGTCGGAGCGCTGCCGGGGACTTTTGGGAGAGCGACTTAAGTAAGGTGTTCAATTTTGCAGCAGCAACATCTTGGAAATTGTCCGAAAGCCAATGTTCCAATAATTGCAACTGCGATTCCAAAGTAGTCATTTTTGGTTTTGATGGCATCCCAGCGCGATGGCTTTCAAGAATGGTATTCAGTACTGCCAAAATGGGATCGCGGTTGGACAGGTCCTTGGATACCTTTCTAAGGCTTTCATCCACCCAATTGAGAATGAGCTCGTATTTCAGGTTGAAATGCTGCGAAACCTTTGCTAAATTATGCTTCACAAAATCAACTTTATTGAAAAAGGTCCCTCGATCTACAAAGAGGTAATCAAAAACCCACAACCAAACCGATTTTCGGAACGGCACGTATGGTACTACCATTTCGTTACTTCTTTTAGGCGCTTCGGACATTGCTTCAACGAAACTGGCAATGAATCCATGATCCTCTGGTTCAAGGCTCTTGATGGCCAACTTAATGGTGTGGTCTTCCAATTGCCAGGATAAACGCTTTCTAACACGGGGCAATTTCCCTAACCTTTTAAGCAGTACCACCGTCCTTTTTTCGTGGTGCTGCAACGCGCTTTCCATAAGTTTACTGAACGTTTTTTGGTGTTGAATGGAGGCGTTCCAAGGATAATGCCCTTGCAACAAAAACACTTCAAGAACCCGTAATGTTTTATCTTCCTCTGAAAGGATTTGGAGGGATGTTGATTGGTTTTGGTTGGTTTTGAACAGCAGAATGGCCAGGGCTTCTTTTAAGGCATTGGGAACCTTTTTGTTTAGATCGCTTCCGAGGGTATTGTACTGAATTGGACCAATATCCAAAACTAATTGATCGATTTGCCATGTTTCGTCATCGGGACAAATTGCCTGAAAGGTATCCGCCAAGTGTTTGGAGAGCTTGAAATGGGACCAGTTACTTAGAGACCCCAATAATTCGGGCGCCTTGGCTTTATCGTAAAAAACCGTTTCCCATGCAATCTTAGACGCTATGTGGTATTGGAGTTTTTCCATCATGAAGCCTTTCTATTTTTTAATAAAAGCTGTACCAGCTTGGCGGTATTTTCATTTCCTCCATTCCATTTTTTTGAAGGTTCCAGCTTAGAGGGAACCTCAGGTTCCTGGATTCCTTGAAACCTTTTCGCATTGTGCCAATTGGCAAAAAGGGGAATGATGTTTTTCATATCGGCTATACTTGGGGTAATGGCTATAGATTGCATCCTAACAGGCGTTAAATTTTCAAAAAACAGCTGCATCTTACTCCTAAAGGAAGCTTGGGAAACCAAGGGAAGGAACCCTGGAAAAACTAACCAAAGATCCGTTTCCAAAAAATCGACAGGCAATAGCAAGGATTGATCGCTCCCCCATTGTGCCTCAAGCGACAATGCGCCATGATAACCCAAATCCAAATAGGTATCCTCGCTGGAAAAATGTTCTTGGATCCGCTCGAAAACAAACGTTTGTCGATTGACGGTGATGGAAGCCTCATTTTGCCCTTTTGAATTTAAAAAGGGACAGAGTTTTTGCGACCGGAACCATGCCTCCAACTCCGCTAGATTGCTTAAGGTTAAATTGGTCGCCCTCCAGCCCGTATTTACGTCGGGTTTACTGGCAAAGGTTAACTGAAAAACCGCATCCGATAATAGCAACTTGGTCTCGACTAAAATAACCCCTTTTCGATTTTTCCGCATCCACTGTGCTACACCAATTTCATCCTGATATGCCGGATCGCCGTAATGAGCTACAATGAATTTTTGATATTGAAAATCTAACGCCCACAGTAGGTTGAGTTGCAATTCCAAACCTGAATAATTGGTAAAGTCCTTTTGTTTTAATTTGTATTTCTTGTTTATTTTTTTGGAAGCCATCAAAAAATCCCGCTGCAACTGCTTGGCCATTTTGCTGTAAGCTTGGATGGTTACCGTTTGAATCTCAGTTTGAATTTGGGAAGCTTGCAAATAATTGTATCCCTTAAATCGATGGTACGAAAGCTGCCCCAAGTTTTGAAGCAATAAACTTTTGATGAGGATACGATCCTTTTGCTTTTCACCTGTAAAAGTATTTTCACCCATCAAACCGTCAATCAATGAAGGGGACTCACCGTGCCGGGCCAGTAAGTGATTCAAGAAAGTATTACGTCTTTTAAGGCTTATGCTCTCATCATCTGTAAAATGCATCAAGCCCAAGGCATACCTATTGTATGGATCCTCCTTGTATTGTTCCCAACTTTGCACCTCCATGGTCTTCTTTGGAAGCAACGAAGTACTAAAGTTAAATATCCCGTGATCTTTCAAGATGGCCTCTATATCGGGGACATCGTACAAAAATTGATAAAAATAGGTAGCAACAAATGTTTTGTAGGGAACCGGAAAGCTTTTCAAGGGCTTTTCAAATTTTTTAATGAAAAAATTCTTTGATTTTACCTCTTTTGAAAGCCCTTTGGTCGCATTCTTGAATGAGAATAGTGTCCCTAAATTGGCTATTTGTGAAAATTGATTGGCCAACACTTGGTCATAGAGTGATAAATACCCTTTTAATTGCCGGGTCTGTGCAATTCTGATGGGATTGGTATTAGGGCCTATGGCATCCGCACCAACTCCAAATATTTCTGGAAACGTTTGTTGTATGGAAAAATAGGTTTCAATATCCCTGAAATTTCCCTTGGGTTTTTTGGGAACCATTTCCACGGTGCTTACCGATTTCCCCTTACTTTTCCTTAGCAAAGGTCCCGTACCAAAAATGCCCTTTTGTTGGGTCACTGAGGATGGGGTTGGCTCCAGTACCAAGCTTAGGTGATCTTCTGAGAATGCAACCTGTAGGATTTGGTGTGCATCCACCTTAATTATTTGTGTATTGTAGGGAGGTGCAAAAGACAACGATTCAACATAGGAAACCTCTTTTATTTCCGATAGCACTGCAATAAGTTCCCCAATGGTTAGTTGATTCCGCTTAACTGGTAAGCTTTTATCCACAATCCAGCCATGCTGAAGTTTGGGTCCGTTGAATATTTCATTGGTCGGATAGCCCATTTGCTGCAATTCTTGGTACCCCTTCCCTTGAATTTTGGGAAATAGGTAGTTTTTGATTGCTTGTTCTATGATTCCTAGGGCTTTTTGAAGATTGGTCCCTTCTTTAAAAACGATGCTTCCATTCAGTTGTACCATAACAGGTTGCAGGAATTGCGGCATCGCGAATAATTGTCCCACATTACGAACCCGATTCAAAAGAAAGAAAACTTCATCTAAAATGGGATCCTGAACCTCGGGCTCCACTTTTTTAGCTGCTTTTTTTCCAGCCTTTTTTTGCTTCAAATCTTTTTCTTCCGAATCTACATCGAGGTAAGCCTCAATAACTTCCAGGACCGGCTTGCTGGCCTTGGGCACCACAAATTGGGCATTGACATGGCCCTGTGTTCGATCGAGCAGGAATTTTATGTAATCTTGCGCTTGTACGGGCGAAGAGGTGAGAATTTCCTGTGCTTGGTAAAATTGATTTTTGAATTTTATCTTCCCGTTCCGCTGTGTTAAGAGGTCCTTAACTGGGAAATCGGTACAATAACCCAATTCCGTTAAGGCAAAAACAATCTGGTCTAAAACCGTTACCCCTGGATCACTTGGGTTGAGGTTGGTCCAATGCACACCGTCAAACTCATTGATGAAAGACAAGCCCTCTTTCTTCAACTTTTTAAAGTCGAGCATCGTAGGGAGCTTTTCGTCCATTATGTGGAAGACCTCATTCATAAAAAGTGACAGTGTGTTTTGCAGCTGAGACCAATAGCTGGTTATTTTTAAGTTTAAAATTTTCGTTGGGAATTCTTAAGAACGCTTCTAAAACGTTGGTTTTTAAGGTTTGGGTTTCTGGATGAACCAAAATCTGAATATGGACTACCTCCGCCACTCCCTTGATTTTGGATACAAAACCTCTTAATTGTGGAACGCTGATTCCGGTATCAATGGCAAGTTGGTCTGTCCCTGAAAGAATCCAAGGGGACAGGTATAGCTTTAGGGAATCGGAAATCAAGGCGGCCATCGCAACTGTTCCAAAACCATCTTGAAGCTTTACTTCGACTTGAATTTCAACAGGAATAAATGAAAAGTTTGAAACCTTTACTGCGGTTCCCATGGGTGTATTCTCTGAGAAAAAATTGGCAATTTGCAGGGCATCACAATAGCTTATGGAAGGGGTAAAAGCCTCTGGAATCTTGGCACTTTCAACTGAAGGAACAACACATAGTTCCACCACATTTTCTTCGCTGTTAAACGATGCTTTGGAATAATAGACCTGATTAAAATTTTCTTTAATCATTGTGTAGTAGTCCGCTTTAGTAATGGCCCGTCCTTTATTCTTTATTCGGTTGCTAGTTCTATGATTCATAGAAGTTTTGTTCTCCAAGGCTTTCCCTCCCCATGACACAAAAGGTTGAATTACTTTTGCTATTCCCTTATTGGGCACCACAAGCCCGGTAATTGCTTGGGCCGCTATCTGGGGGACCGTTTGATCCGAATTCATAACATAGTTGGCTCGTTGCACCTGCATTCCGTTAGTAGCAAGATAGGCTACCCCTGGGTAGGAATCGGGACTGCTTAAGGTGGTAACGCAGATCCATTGATTTCCCTGAGGCATCACTAAACTGGATTCTGATAGGTTTCCCGGAAGTTCAACTTCCACCAATCCCGAGCATTGCAGTGCGCTGGTAGTATCGTTACGCACGGTCAACTGCTCCCATGAGGTTGCATTGGCATATGCATAGGAAACTTTTAAGTCGTCTAAATTGGGTATGGAAGCGGCCCATTTTTTTGCCAATTGCATAAAAAATGTCAATTGTCCTGTAGTTGGCAAATCGGCACATTGCAAGTACATGGCCCCGCCCTGTGTTGGGAAAGGAGTCCAAAGTGGCAATCCATTGGAAGGAAGGCCCTTTCCAGAGATGGGAGCAAGGGAAATATCACACTCCTTCGAGGGATCAGGAACCTTAAAAACCCTGAAAGGTGTTAGATAGAAAAAGTCTAGACCTTCCAAACTTGCAGCGTCGGTAAAATCATAGGATACTGAAGCCGAGTAGCTCGCTGTGAGCAACTTTACTTTTGGGACAAAGGGTTTTGAAGGTGGAGGCGCGATTTTGGAATAATCAGGCTTGCTAGATGATATAATCTTGGCATTGTGAATGGCCACGTCGGATACTACATACGGATAGATGCTACTACCAAAACCCTCTGATGGATTTGTCAAAGTCATTTTCATAAATCCACTTTGCGAGTTATCGGTATACTTTAAAGGTTTATTTTGAATGGAAACATCGGAAGGCATGGGCGCTTCGTTAGGATCAATTGGGTATGCAAAACAGCTGGAGAGTGTATTTTGACACGATTGCTGAACGGAAAACGTTTTTCCCTTTGACAAAGTTTTCACAGAACTTGTTTCGGTACTGAACAACAAAACACTCGAATCGTTGGCACTAGGTTTACAGCCTGCATCTGCTGGATAGGGTTCGTATTGCTCACTGCTTTCAGAAAACGTACCGTTGCTCTTTTTAAGCCCTGAAAAAGGAACCCAATTTCCTTGGTTCAAACATGAAAAGTCAACACTAAAGCAAACATTGTTAAAAGGCGTATTGGGAGTTTCGGGTATACTCGAAAAGAGTTTTTGAAAGAATTTGGGTATCGTACCAATGGCATTGCATAATTTTTTAATGATCATCAAATTAAAAATCCCTTTTTCGTTTTTTACAGGTTTGTTCTGATGGTCATTAGGGTCCTGTACGTAATTATTATAGGCTTGGTAGTAGTTTTGGAAGTTGGCTGGAAGTTGATCCCATGTAAAATCCAATTTTAGGGAACTGATATTTTTGCTGAAAATTTCCTGACTACCCATGATGAAATTAGCCTGATTGCTAGGCGTAGGGCCAAAAAGCTCGAAAGGAACCTTGGTGCTCAACAAACCAAAATCGTTGTATAACTGAAAATTTTTAATAGCATCCACATCCGTTTCAATAGTTACTTTTGATAAAATCGGTGGGGAATCGATTGGGGTAAATTGCCAAAAAACCATCTTAAAAATAGGCCAATTACTTTGCATGCCTTCCTCTGCCTTTCCAAGGGGTACAATAGAGGGAATCCTTGCATCAAGAAAAAAAGTAAGGGCAACCTGATTGGCCTTAGTCTTTGAAAAAATGGGGGGATCTTGAAGAAATTCGGTGATGGATACCCAACCACCACTAGAGCTCAAATACATTTGGGCACCATCCAAAAAACTAAGGTCTGTTTGCCCTTGGAAGTAAAAAGTAACTGTAACGGTGCGCTGTCCTTCCTGAAGGAACAAATACGGAGAAGCAAATGCAAATCCCAAAGATTCCCTCACGGCATCGGGATCGTTGCTCGCACCAAACGGCGACCACGACGGTAAGGTTTTGGCACTGCTATCCGGAATTTTGGAGGGATTGGCAACTTGTTTAAAAAACAAGGCCTGTAGCCCATTTGGATGACCAAGGTTGGATGCGCTAAGGGAGTAGGCATTTGTAATGGACCCAGGAACCAAGGACTCCTTTTTTAAAGTTTCAAATTGAATGGGTTGTTTGTTGGAATCCACTCCAGCACTGAACAGCGTACCTTCGGCTAAAAGCAAACCCTTTGAATCCTTGGAAAGTACTAGGTTGATGAACACGCGGTCGGGCACTGCCTCTTCGGGCGTTTGCATCAAGATATCCTGAAAATAAAAATCCAAATGCTTCTGCGCAAAGCCATTCAAAGATTCCTGCTGGTAGTGCAACAGCCTTGTAAATGTGCGCAAAAGTACGGTATCGGGAAAAGCATCTTTTCCCTTCTGAAGTACTTCAAACTCATTATTGGCGTATTGAACGACTTGTTCCAAAAAATCAAGAAGGGTTTCACATAAATCGGAAAGGGATCCCAGGAGTTCCATCCTAGAATCCTCAACGGGCCATTCAGCAATCTTTAAAACCTCCCAAAATGGAGCGGCACTTTTAATTTTTGTCCAAAGGGGTTGCTTAAAAAGTTCCCTTATGCCATATTCGAGTGGATCTATTTCTTGCCCAAACTGTGTTTCCTCCAAGTAATCCCGCAAGGAGAAAAACGCCCAGAGTTTTGCCCTAAACTGCTGATCGATTTCCCTAAGAACGAATTTTTTAAGGGTATAACTTTTATGGTATAATACCATGAATCTTGACCAATATTCAAGCTTCAAAAAAAGAGCCGTCGCGGTTCCCAGGAAGGTATTGGCGATGGGCACAAAAGATGATTGGAAGTTGTTTTTCTTGTGAGGTTGATTGTTCTTTGTATCCAAAAAAAAATCCAATCCTTTGGAAGCCGCTTCAAAATTGTTTTTGAACGGATTCAAATCGGTTTTTGAAATGAAGGCCATAAGAATAGCGGGGTCTTTCAAAAGAAAGGGTTGCCAATTCCCGTCCAGCTTATTGGCTTGATTGTAAAAATTCAATACGGAGGCAAAACGGGCCATAAAGTGTAAATGATCCAGCTCGGTCCTGCCATCAATCAAATTCTGATTTGGTTCGAGATAAATCGCTTGGGATTCGTAGCTGCTATTTTGACTTAATCCGCTCATTCTTTAATGCAAACTTGTTCCTTCTTTTAGATGAAAGGGAAACACATAATTATGTCGTGTATTGGTGTCGTTGAATAGGTAGTTGATCAAAATTTGGATCTGTCCCAATTCCATGTCTATAAAATCCACCTCCACATTCTGAACGGTAATTCTGGGTTCGTTGATCAAAAGGGCGTAGGACACTTTTTCCTTAATTTCTCCTTTTAAGGTTTCGTCCATTTTTCGGAAAAAAAATTCCTGTAAGCCCGACCCCAAACTTGGTTCTAGATAACGTTCCCCTTTTTTGGTTTGAAGGATGATCTTAATGGACTGGTTTACATTGTCCACGTACTCCGTAAGATCCAACTGGTAGGTCCCTGCCGTAAAAGCAATTGGGAAAGACCACCCCGATCCATAAAAATGCTTTTTGTTATGTTTTCCTATTTTATCCACCTATCAAAACATTAAATGCTCCCGTTAGTATTTCTCCACCATGGGCGGTAGCATCTCCCATTCGGGCGGCAGGCATGCCGCCTATCAAAACCGTCGCAGATCCTTCGATGATGCTATCGGGAGGCCCCACGCAAACCAAGCTATCTCCTACCCTTGCAGCAGGAAGCTTTTCGATAAGCACTGTTGGTTCCCCGGGTCCAATAATTGGGCCTCCCACATGCGGAATGGGAGGAACTGCCGGTGTTTGCATCGGGCATTCGTGAAAATCCGTTAATCGTGCTGCTGGTGGCATCTTTTCATTAATTTATCATGACCATGGCACCCTTCAGGGTCAATTCACCTCCTCCTTGAACACTTGCCGAGGCACTGCCTTCGGCCGAATATTCGACTTCGGCAGATTCCTTGATGTTCATTCCGTTAATGGTTATATCGCCTGCACTTGATGCAATTGAAACCCCCTGGGTTCCCTTAAGGTTTAGGTTTTGGTCCGCTTCAACCGTTATGTCTTTTGGACTTTTGATAACAATCCCATCACTGGAAAGCACAATGCTGTTTTCATTTTGATCCTGTATGGTAATTTTTTGATCCTTATCGCTTAAAACAATCGTATTTTTTTGAGGCGTAAGGATGGTGAAAATTTTATTTTCGTCATCAAAAGTCATTTGAATCCCCGATTTGGAAACAATGGCCTTGATCGTATTTTTTTCGTTAGGCTCTAGGTCTTGGTAGGGTTTCAACTTGTCACTACTATAAAGGCTTCCCAGAATAATTGGATACCTAGGGTCTTCATTAAGAAATCCTACTACGACTTCGTCCCCCACTTCTGGCAAAAAAAATGCCCCCGCATTGCTCGTGGCGTAGAAAGTGCCCAAACGTGCCCATAAACCTTCTCCAGAGGTTCCCAGAAAAGGGACATCTACCAAAATACGGTACTGTGCATCGGGGTCTTCGTACATTTTTTTTACCGTGGCGGTAAACAGGCCTTGAATTCCGGGTAGTAGTGCAGCAGCCGGGGGCGCCATGATGTCCGGTGCTTCCGTAAACCACTGTGGGGAAAGTCCAAAAGTTACTTCCGTAATCCAGTTTCCATCGGAAATATCGTGAAAGACCCCAGATACAAAATGGCTCCCGTTGAAGCGATCGCCCAAACCACTTAGGGCAATGTAGTTTCCAAGGGTCACCAAAGAATTTCCCTGACACTTAACTTCTCCCCTAATTTTTGAGAATTCACTCTTAATCATCTGTGCCTTGCTCCAGCCGTTCAATGCAGCTTGATCCAAAGCCGCGGATGATTGTAGCTGAAAGGTTTCCAAGCCAATGACTTTGGAGAGGCTATCAGAAGAGAGGTTGCCCGCACCAGCTAGGGTATTGGAAGCTTCTCCCGAAATGACCTCCTGGGTGGCATAATCCCAAGCACTTGCCTTAACGTTCCCCAATTGATAAACCGCATTTAGATCGCCATTGAATTCAAGGATGTCCGTCCCATATTCCAAATTCAAAACCGGATCGGTGTTCGCAGTGGGATCAATAACGGCAATAGTACCGTTAACGTTTGAAACCACCAGACTGTTGGCTTCAGCCCTCGAAAGAATGAAATCCCAATCGCCTGTATAATATTGCACCAGTTGTGGGATTTGATTGGATGTTGTAACAACCGAAGCCTTGATGCCAGAATAGTTGCCCAAAATCGTTGAAATAACATCGCTATCGGTTTTATTGGTAAACATGGCGCTTTTTCGTCCAACAGTCGTAGCAATGGCTTGATCCCTGCACCATACCTCCAACACAGAACCCTCCGTTGGATTGGTTCTAATGTTTTGATTTACGATAATTCCACTGAAAAGTAATTTATTCTGCGATTGGTATCCTCCATAGATGGTAATCGTGTTACCGGGTTTAAAAGTGTTGGAAGAACTTACCTGAAAAGTACCGGTAGCTGCATCCCCATCCAGTACCACCACCCTTGCGTTGGCTACCCTGTTGATGGAAAAGTCGATTTCGATAGACAACACCGAGATGCTGTCTGAAATGGAATTCCCAGATACCTTTACTTCAAAAGATACCAGATCGGTTTTCTGTATGGAAGGATTTGTGGCCATTATGAAATAGGAATTAGGGGTGGAAATATAAGCTGTGTGCCTCCCTTAAGATGCCTGAACTTATTCAGACCATTGAATTTGGCCACTTGCACATAATACGTTTCATCGTCCCAAATTCGCTTGCACAATTGGGGCAAACTTTCGCCATCCGCCACGTTTACAAGATGGGACACATCTGGTGATTCCTTCTGATCCAACTTCTCCAAGGTGCTTGGGGAAATATACTGGCTGAACCCAAGGGATACCTTAGCCCTAAGCGGACTTCCATCGGGACGGAAATACGTATAAGAGATATCCATGGAAACCAATACGCCTTTGAAAAGCATGTTCTTGCCCCACTGAATTTTCACAAAATTGGGACGGTGTATTTTGCCTTGGTAGGTATACACGATGTTTTCCAAAGCTTCGATCTCGGCACTCATGTCCGTTCTTTTGTTGTTCACCAAACCCGTACAATCGATAACAATCTCAAAATTGAGCTTATCGCTTGGGGTACTCTTGTATTTCTGTGATGGAGCGCTGGTATCAGGAGCCTGTTTATCGTTGTATTCGACGCTGCGCTGCCACTTGATTGATTCCGGGTTCATCATAACTACATAAGGCTTCCCTTTGAAAGGAACCTGAAATTCCTCATCAGAGTAGCCTGTAATCCGCATTAATTGGAGTCCTGAACCCATGGTAATTACTATCTAGTTTGCTTTTTTCTTCGTTTTTCTTGGATCAACATTTTTTTACATTCAAACAGCAGCACATTCCGAAACCGCTCCAGTTCGCGATGGAGCTCTTGGGAAGAAGGCGTTGAGCCCTCGGGCCGTACTTCGGTTTTTATAATGATTTCCCTAATCTCTACCGGCATCAAGTGAATAAATTAGCAATGGATGCGCCCGAAACTTCCTGGGCGATTTCAAAATAGGTGTACGCCAACTCTATGGTCTCTATAGCTAGGGCATTTTCATTCGACTTTAAGTCGGATACCGAATATTTCACCGGATATGCATTGTAAAAAGTCCAGCTCACCAATACCATCCCTTCTTCGTCCAAAAGGCTTACCGAAACATCGTGTGCCGTAATGGGATTGGCCAGTCCTTCATCAATGGTACTGGAACACCAATCGATGAGCTCGGATCCTTCAGGAATTATGGCGCGTTTCAGCACCAGGTTTTGGCCACTGGCTGTTGTGGGAAGTCGGTATTTGAACCGATTCTCCCCACCACAGACTACCTCTTCAACAGAAAGTTCCTTCGATATGCCGGAAACTTCCTGAAAAGCAGCATCCTCTCCCTTGAAGGAAAGTTTAAAATAAAAGCTTACCGGGTATTTACTTTGCAGATCCATTCGTTATAACGAGCTGTTCGTGGGCAATTTCCAATGTATCGACCGCAACTTCGTTCCCATCCGATTTTAAATCGGTACTGGTTATTTTGGTAGGCCAAGCATTGTTCAATTGCCACTGCATGGTGACATTCCCCTTCTCATCCAATAACTTGATGAGTACGGTTCTTCGCTTAATGGTGTTCATGGAAATTTGTTGATGCCAATCCCAAAAGGTGTTGTCATTTACAAAAACCCCACGTTTCATGGTAATGTTACCGTATTTTACAATTCCGGGCATCTTTTCCGTCGAGAACAATTTACTGTTGCTTTTGCGGTACTCAATGATCTGGTTTTCTACGTCCATTCCGGAAACTTCTTGAAAGGCCACTCCTTTAAGTTCGGTCCCGAGATCTACTTCGAAACGGAATTTCGGCATGGGCCACGTTGCGCCTTCTACGCTACCGTCATCTGTTGCCATAATGTGCTAATTTTAAGTTTATTGGTTACTATATTTTTTAACTTGATGTTGCCATCTGTTGTTCGAAGGTAATTATGATGAACTCGGCAGGGTGCACCACGGCTACCTTAACCGAAACTCGCATGAAGCCCAAAAGCAGGTCTTCCGCAGTCATCGTGGAACCCAAACCACATTCTACCGAAAAGGCATCGGCCGGCGTCGCTCCCTGTAAACCTCCTTGCTTCCATACCGAAGTCAAAAAACTACCGATCATGGCTTTTACGCCTTCCCATGTATTTTTGACATTGGGTGCAAAAACATAAGCCTGCGCTGCAAGTTTGCAAGAAACCTCCAAAAAGATGAGCGTCCTGCGAACGGGAAGGTATTTCCAGTCCAAGCTATTGCCATCCAACGTGCGAGCACCCCATACCAGAATTCCCAAACCGTTGAAAGACCGTATGGCATTGATGGATTTCCCTGAAACAGGATCCATGTTCAATCCGCCTTGTTGGGATTCTGAAAGGCGGATGGGCAAACTTGCCGCACCTACAATCGAAGTATTGGCCGGTGCCACCCAAACCCCTTGTTCGTTGTCCGTTACTGTAATCACCCCGGCCATGGCCCCACTAGGGGGTAACGTATTGGCATCGGATAACACATGGTTAACGATGGTAGAATAGGTTTTGCTCGCATTCGTAAGAGCGTTGTTGAGTTGGGTAACCGTTAGGTCAGTACTTCCAGGATTTTCGATCGTATTTAGAATGGTTGCCACACTCTGATTGGGCGCCGAAGGTGGATTTAAAATGGGTGCCAATTGCTTAACATCGCCGCCAAATAAATTGGTATAATCGATGTCTGTGTTCTGCATAATGGTAGTGCCGATAAAGGGATAATAGGCTGTACCAAAATTGAGCCCTTGTGAACCAGTGCCATTGCGGAAATTTTCGATATCGTTCATGAACATGATGGGGTCTGGGTCACGGCCTCCTATGACGTCAAAAATGCTCACTGCAGTACCCATCTCCATATTCTGCAACAACATGGATTGCATCAAAGTGGCATTGTTTTCCAAAGAAAGCAGGGTTGCCTCCGGACAAATGTACATGGTAGGCTCCTCTTCGTTTTTAAGGAGGGCAACGCCACCCATCAAATCGTCCAATTCCACATTTGGGTTTACGATTTGATCTCCGGGGGTCATCGGATTCTTTGAGGGTGCCCCGTAGGTACCCACTGAAACGATGTAGGCATCACCTCCACCATTTTCATAAAATAGCCGTATGCTGTTGTACATGTAATAGATGGTGTTGGGATCTGGCACAATGGAATAGTAATCCCCTGCTATTTGCAAATAATCTCCCTTATCTGGGCGGCTTTTTTGTTTCACCAAATAGTACTCGGGGCTATATTGTTTGGCTGGACTGGCAGGTGCCGGTGGGTTTGGATAACAGAAAATAGCTTGAAAGTCGGCAAATGTGGAAATCTTGGTCGGCACATTTGTGTACGATTTCCCTTCGTACATAGCTTGTGGTGTATATCCTATAAATGCCGGAACTGCAGTTGCTACTGGAACTACCGAGTTTGGAAAGGCATTTACCTCGTTGATATAGACCCCTGGAGATTTGATCATTAATTCATTCATAAACTTTATTTTTTAGATACTAAAGGGTTAATTAGTTATACATAAACATACATTGGGGAACACACTCTTTTCAATCCATTATCTTCCCGTACCTGCAATTGAAGTGGATCTGGGGATGGGAGTCCCACAAAAATTTTTTGCGGTTTGGCGGTTGTGCCTTCCAATTGTTTCACCAAATTAAATTGATATTTGGGTACTTGGCTTAAAAAAAGATTTTGGGCTCCTGATGAAAAAAGCAAGGCTTCCTGTCCCGATTCGAGCAACACGGCCTCGGGACCATCAAATGCCACTGCACCGGTGCTTTTGATGGCAAGTCCTTTCAAATCCATCTGACTTTGATTGATGATGTAATAGTTCCATTGGGTGGCACGCGCCTTAAAGTCAATGTTGTAGGTAAGCGGTTTTTCTGCCACCGACGAGAGATCCTCAAAATAGATTTTCACTTCCGCAAAGTTGGATGATTGGGCTTCGGGAGTGGGCACCATAAATACTTGGGCACCATTAACTTGGTTGGCTTTAGAATTACTCTCGTAGCGGTATGATAAAGGTTGTCCGATGGGCAATTCTGTATAGCCATAAAAGGCAGGATCCTTAACTTCTAAGTAGAAGTCGAAGCAATCGATACTCGCTGAATTCTGAACATAATTGAAAAAATCATTCAGATTCAAA
>DJVA01000073.1 GCA_002440705.1 Flavobacteriaceae bacterium UBA6268
GTCAAACTGCATACCTTCAACCACATCTACATAAGTGTCGGTTCCTTTGGCTTCTTCAACTGTAATCACGCCTTCTTTACCTACTTTTCCGAATGCTTTGGCAATCAAATCACCAATAGTATCATCATTGTTGGCCGAAATAGAAGCCACTTGCTTAATTTTTTCAGAAGAATTGCCTACTTGTTTGGCTTGTTTCTCCAGTTCCTTGGTCACGGCTTCAACAGCCTTGTCTATACCACGTTTTAAATCCATAGGATTGGCACCGGCCGCTACGTTTTTCAATCCTTCTTTAACGATGGCTTGAGCCAAAACGGTTGCAGTGGTTGTTCCGTCACCAGCCAAATCGTTGGTTTTGCTAGCTACTTCTTTTACCATTTGCGCGCCCATGTTCTCAAGAGCATCTTCAAGCTCAATTTCTTTAGCTACAGACACCCCATCTTTAGTGACTTGAGGTGCGCCAAAACTTTTAGAAATAATAACATTTCTACCTTTAGGGCCAAGAGTTACTTTTACTGCATTTGCCAAGGCATCAACGCCACGTTTTAAACCGTCACGGGCATCTACGTCAAATTTTATATCTTTTGCCATAATTCTTTATTTATTTTTAGTTTGGTTATTAAACAATTGCCAGAATATCACTTTCACGCATGATAAGGTAATCTTTGCCTTCCAGCTTAAGTTCTGTGCCGGAATACTTTCCATAGAGAACAGTGTCTCCAACCTTTACGGTCATGGGCTCGTCCTTTTTACCGTTGCCTACGGCAATAACTTTACCTTGTTGGGGTTTTTCCTTTGCGTTATCAGGGATAATAATTCCAGAAGCAGTCTTGGTTTCTGCTTCAACAGGTTCCACAAGAACTCTGTCTGCTAATGGTTTAATGTTTAAGGCCATATTGTATGTTTTTAGTTATTAATATATATCAGGTTGGACTATTTCGAAAAGTATGCCAGTTTAAAAGGACTGACAAAGTTTCAGAAACAAAAAATGCCAACGTACAAGTTGGCATTCATTATCGTAAAGTTTTTTGCTTAGTTTACACTATCGGTAGCAGTTGCAGCATTATTGGTAGGTGCTGGTGTGCTAGGTGCTGTAGTGGTTTGTGCAGGAACTTCAGAAGGATCTAAAGCTTTGGAATCTGCACTACTGTTACCAGAACTTATAGTTAAGTTGGATAACAGGATTAGAACCAATAACAGGCCAGCTAGTGTCCAGGTACTCCTGTCCAAAAAGTCAGTTGTTTTTTGAACACCACCTAATTGTTGGGTTCCGCTTCCTCCAAATGAAGAAGAAAGTCCGCCACCTTTAGGATTCTGCACCATGATAACCACCACTAAAAGGAAGGCTACAATAACTATCAGTACTAAAAAGATTGTAAATGTACTCATCTGAAATTTATTTTATTCTTCTTGTAATTTTTTTACCGCTTTAATTTGGTCTGCAAAGAAACCACTTTTTTCGGGATTTTTCAAAATTAAAATTTTATAGGCCTGTATGGCTTTTTTGTAGTTCTTCTGTTGCACGTAAACCCGCGCCAGTGTTTCGGTCATCAAGCTTTCTGAAGCTTTGGTGTAGGGTTTGGCCAGGTTGGTATTTTTTCCAGAAGTTTCCTTGGGCTCAAGCTTGGGTTGTTCGGAAATGAACTTATCGATCAGTTGGAAATTCCTTTCCTGATCGTTTTCGGGCTTTTTGGAATCAGGCTTTTGCTCCCGAACAATGGGTCGTGCCTGGGTAAGCTTCAGCCATTCAGAAAAGGAATGGGTTTCTTCCTTGGTAAATTCAAGGGGCTTTTGGAGCTTTAGGCTTGCTTCCGGGCTTTCATCGCGATCTTCTACTTTCTCAACCATTTTGCTTACGGAAGCCTCCTTTCTTTCAAAAAGCTCAGGATTTAATATAGCTTCGGCCTTTTTCAGTTCAACTTTCAACTGGCGATCGACCTCCAGACTCACCGCTTCGGAAACATTTTCCGAAACGACCGGCAATTCCTTGACCATTTCGGAGTTCAAAAGGATTTGTTCGGAGATTTGGTTTTGGATAAAGGCTTCCGAAGTAATATATTCAAACAATATATCCCGATCGGTGGTGTAGGCAGCAGCCACTTTTAAGGCCTCATTGTACCTGAAGCTGTTTTGGTTTTTGAGTCCTTTAAGCTGTAGCGCCCTGGCACTTTGAAAGTAGGGATACATTTCCAAAATTGATGCAAGGTCCCTAAGGTCTTCGGGAGCAATGTCCTGGGGCCGAGCCAACAACGCGCTATACTTTTGAACGTTCATGCTACCAATTGGCTAAAGATTTGTTGAAAATATCCTGTGTGAGTCTCTCAAAAATAACTTCAAGAGCGGTATCTAGCTGTGAGCCTACCAATTGGGCATTCCCTTCATAATCGTAATAAAAGGAAAATCGCTGTTCAAAATCCTTGGTGGGATCTTTGGTATTGAAGAAGCGAACATTTACGGCAATGGTCAATCGGTTTTGCGCGGCGGTACTCTGGGAGGTGGCCGTGATGGGAGCGACGTAATATTGTACAATTTCGCCTTCATAAACCAGGTCGCCGTTGGCATTCACCAAATCCAAGCTGGTTTGGTTCAATAACAAATCCTGAAGCTCTAGCGTAAAGTTTCGGGCTACCTTAGGTTCTACGATGGGTGCATTGTTCACGAAGTTATTGACCTGAAAGGTTTTGGTCGAGGAATAGTCAATATCGGCTCCGGTGAAGGAGTAGATGCCACAGCCTTGCAACAGGATTGCAGCCCAAAGGGTGAAAAGTATTTTGATGGGAATTCGTTTCAAGCCTACAAATTATACTGTTTAATTTTCCGATACAAGGTACGCTCACTGATACCCAATTCGTTGGCGGCATCCTTGCGTTTGCCTTCGTGTTTTTCCAAGGATTTACGGATGAGTTCCAATTCTTTGTCCTGCAGGGAAAGACTTTCCTCTTCCTGGATTTCTTCGGCAAAATGGTATTTATCCTCTGGCGCCTCGGGTATTTTTTCTGAAATGTTCAGCACCTCTACCTCTGTTTCGGGGACTTCTTCCTCCTCAGCAATGGAAGCCAACTGGGCTTCCCGTTCCTCATCATTGGCATAAATTTTATTGATCAAGGTAGCATTTTGTTCCTTTACTTTGGTGCTATTGCCCGTATTCATCAACTCCATGGTCAATTTTTTGAGGTCGTTGATGTCCCGTTGCATGTCGAACAGTACTTTGTACAGAATTTCCCTTTCGCTGCTGAAATCGCTCTGTGCTTTTTTGTTTTGCACTACGGCGGGCAAGTTGCTTCCTACATTGGGAAGGTATTGCTTAAGGGTAGCGTATGAAATATCCCGTTTTTGTTCCAATACCGACAATTGCTCGGTGACGTTTCGGAGCTGCCGGATGTTCCCGCCCCAGTTGAATTGAAGGAGGAGACGGACAGCATCATCCTCAAGCCTGATGGTGGGCATTTTATATTTCTGGGCAAAATCGGATGCAAATTTTCGGAACAACAAATGAATGTCGTCCCCACGCTCGCGTAGTGGAGGCAGGTGAATGTCCACGGTGCTCAATCGGTAATACAGATCTTCCCGAAACTTCCCTTTGTCGATGGCATCGGCCATGTCCACATTGGTAGCAGCCACGATACGCACGTTGGTCTTTTGGATTTTGGAGGAACCCACTTTCAGGAATTCACCATTTTCCAGTACACGGAGCAAACGCACCTGGGTGGGCAAAGGAAGTTCGCCTACTTCGTCGAGGAAAATAGTACCTCCGTCGGCCACTTCAAAATACCCATTACGGGTTTGGGTCGCCCCGGTAAAGGCCCCTTTTTCGTGGCCAAAGAGTTCGCTATCGATGGTGCCTTCGGGAATGGCCCCACAGTTTACGGCAATGTATTTGTTGTGCTTTCGGTGGGATAGGGAATGGATGATCTTGGGGATGCTTTCCTTTCCCACGCCACTTTCACCCGTCACCAACACCGAAATATCGGTAGGGGCCACCTGGATGGCCTTTTCGATGGCGCGGTTAAGCTTGGGATCGTTCCCAATGATCTCGAAGCGTTGTTTTACGGATTGGATGTTTTCCATCAATTTTATAAGTTTTTTGAATACCCCACAGCCTCTCCAATTAAAGTAGTACTAGTACAATCGTTTATTTTTACCATTACAAAATCGCCTGGTTGATAAGCTTCTTTAGGAAAAACCACCACCGTGTTTTGGGGGTTACGGCCGCTCCAATGGGCCTCACTTTTTTTGCTTTCTTTTTCAATAAGCACTTCTACCGTTTTTCCCACAAATTGTCGGGTGCGGTAGGCGCTGTGTTTTTGTTGCAGGTTGATGATTTCCTGAAGCCGCCTTTTCTTGGTTTCCTCGGGAATGTCGTCTTCCAACTTACGGGCGGCCAAGGTTCCGGGACGTTCGGAGTACATGAACATGAACCCAAAATCGTACTTTACATACTCCATCAGGCTCAAGGTATCTTGGTGGTCGGCTTCTGTTTCGGTGGGGAATCCGGCAATGAGGTCTTGGGAGATGCCGCAATCGGGCAGGATTTTCCGGACCGTATCAATGAGTTGCATGTATTCCTCCCGCGTGTGCTGGCGGTTCATTTCCTTCAGAATGCGCGTACTGCCACTTTGCACGGGTAAGTGGATGTAATTGCAAATGTTGTTGTATTTGGCCATGGTGTGCAGCACGTCCTCGGTCATATCCTGCGGATTGCTGGTGGAAAAGCGGATGCGCATCTTGGGCTGGGCCAATGCAACCAATTCCAAAAGTTGGGCAAAGTGGGTCGCGGTGGCTTTTTGCATTTCGGAAGCCGTCTTGAAATCTTTTTTCAACCCCCCTCCATACCACAAATAGCTGTCCACGTTTTGACCCAGTAGGGTTACTTCTTTATACCCGTTTTCGGCCAAATCGTTGACTTCCTGAATGATGCTCTGCGGGTCCCTGCTGCGTTCCCTTCCACGGGTGAAAGGTACTACACAGAAGGTACACATATTATCGCAACCACGGGTGATGCTTACGAAGGCCGTTACACCATTACCTCCCAAACGAACTGGGGAGACATCGCCATAGGTTTCATCTTTAGAGAGGATGACATTCACCGCTTCGCGACCTTCATCCACTTCCTGAAGCAGGTTGGGCAGGTCTTTGTAGGCATCAGGGCCTACGACCATGTCCACGATTTTTTCTTCTTCGAGGAATTTGCTCTTCAGGCGCTCGGCCATGCAGCCCAAAACCCCTACCTTCATGTTAGGGTTAATTTTCTTTACCGCGTTGTATTGTTCCAAACGTTTCCGCACCGTCTGCTCGGCTTTGTCGCGGATGGAGCAGGTATTGACGAGCACCAAATCGGCTTCCTCCAGCTTTTGCGTTGTATCATAACCTTGATGGGCCAAGATGGAAGCCACGATCTCACTATCGCTAAAATTCATTTGGCAGCCATAACTTTCGATAAAAAGCTTTTTGGAATTGCCTTGCTTGGGTTCCATAACGAGTGGCGAACCTTGTTTATTTTCATCAATTATTTTCTCTTGCATAGTCCCTACTTCTAATTTCAACGGTATGGATTGTCAAATAACATGCCTGTATTTGGGTGAATCGCAAAGATACACTATAAATTCAGGAATGTGTCAAAATGACAGGTTCTTTTTTGTATCTTTAACTGCTGGATTTACTAAACCAACCACCATGGAACCATCCATTTTTGAACGTATTGAAAAGGCGCAGCCCGTAGATTTTGGGGATATCATTTCAAAAAGTTTCGATCTTTTTAAAAAAGTTTGGACTGAAGCTTTATTGCATGCCTTGGTGTCTTTGGTGGTGGTCATTCCTTTCATTATTATTGTATACGTGCCTATCATCCCTATCTACCTTAGGATGTTGCGTGGAGCTTATTACGACCCTTATTATTACGATCCGTATTACGGTCCTTCTTTTGCCGATGGTTTTTCCATTGCCATGATTTTTATTTGGATGTTCTTCATTTTTGTGATGGTATTCCTCATGCAGCCTTTCATCATTTCCATTACGGGCCATTTCCTGAAAGTATGCAAACAATACGATCTAGAGGAAGAACCCGTAAAGGAAGGTTATTTCAGTATCGTTAAAAAGCATTTTTGGAAGTTGTTGCTGTTGTCGATGGCCATGGTGGGCATTGCTTTCTTGGCAACGTTGCTTTGTTACTTCCCTATCATTTATGTGATGGTACCCCTGCAATTGATCTTGCCTGTTTTTGTGTTCAACGACACGCTAAGCGTTTCCGAAACGATCAAGGCCTGTTTCAAATTGGGCAACAAGTACTGGTTCATGGTCTTTGGACTGATGCTGGTTTCGGGACTCATCTCCATGCTGGGCATGATTTTCTGTTTCATCGGGATTATTGTAACAAGTTACTTTCAATACATTGTTCTGTATTATTTTTACAAGGATAGTGTAGGTTTTGAAAAGCAATCCGACTCCCTATTGGTCTTGGAATAAAAGCCAAAACAGCCAACCCAATTCCTTCGCTTATTTGCCTAAAAAATAACCTCTCGAAATGGGGATGGTGGAGCGTATTAAAAAAATCCTATACTTTTGTACTCCAAATTTATTGAGCTATGGCAAAGAATTTAGTGATTGTTGAATCCCCCGCAAAAGCTAAGACCATCGAAAAATTCCTTGGCAAGGATTATAAGGTTGCCTCCAGTTTTGGCCACATTACCGATTTGCCTTCCAAAGAACTGGGTGTGGATGTGGATGGGGATTTTACACCTAAATACATTGTCTCCAAAGACAAACGCTCGGTCGTAAAGGATTTGAAAGAACTGGCCCAAAAAGCAGAGATGGTTTGGCTGGCCAGTGATGAGGACCGCGAGGGAGAAGCCATTGCCTGGCATTTGGCAGAGTCGCTGGACCTTAAGGATGAAAAGACCAAGCGCATCGTGTTTCACGAGATTACCAAATCGGCCATTTTGAAGGCCATCGAAAATCCGCGTAAAATCGATTACAACCTGGTCAATGCACAACAGGCCCGAAGGGTTTTGGACCGTTTGGTGGGGTATGAACTTTCACCTGTGCTTTGGAGGAAAGTAAAAGGCGGGCTCTCGGCCGGGAGGGTGCAGAGTGTTGCCGTGCGCTTGATTGTGGAGCGTGAGCGTGAGATTGAAGCGTTCAATCCGCAAGCTTCTTACCGCATCGATGCAGAATTTATTACCGAGGATGGCAACAAGTTCAAGGCCAAGCTTCCCAAGAATTTTGAGAGCGAAGCAGAAGCAAGGCAATTTCTTAAAAACAACATCGGTGCAGACTATCGCATAGGGGAGTTGATTAAAAAACCGGCTTCCAAATCGCCAGCACCCCCATTTACTACGTCTACTCTTCAACAGGAGGCCTCGCGGAAACTCTATTTTTCGGTTAGCAAGACCATGACTTTGGCGCAGAGGCTTTACGAATCCGGTTTGATAACCTACATGCGGACCGATAGTGTGAACCTATCGGAAGAGGCAAAAACCGCAGCACAGAAAGAAATTGAAACCACTTATGGAAAGCCCTACAGCAAGCCCCGAAACTATAAGGGCAAGGTAAAAGGTGCACAAGAAGCGCACGAAGCCATCCGACCTACAGATATGTCCCTACATGCTGTGCAAGTGGATCGCGATCAGGCACGGCTTTACGACCTTATTTGGAAACGCACCCTGGCCTCCCAAATGAGTGATGCCCAGTTGGAGCGTACCAATGTTAAGATTGATATTGTTTCGACCAACAAGGTTTCGGAACATTTCGTTGCCACTGGGGAAATGATCAAATTTGAAGGTTTCTTGAAAGTTTATCTGGAAGGAACCGATTTTGATGAAGAAGAACAGGAAGGCATGTTGCCAAAACTCAATGAAGGGGATGCCCTTGAAAATGCCTACATATCGGCCACAGAACGTTTCAGCCGTCCTCCATATCGATACACGGAAGCTTCCTTGGTAAAACAATTGGAGGAATTGGGTATTGGACGACCTTCAACGTACGCCCCCACAATTTCGACCATCATTGCCCGAAATTATGTTGAAAAGGGTTCGGTTGAAGGTGTTGAGCGCAAGTACTTACAGCTCGTTTTGGAAGCGGGCGCATTGACCGAGAAAAATCTTAAGGAAACTGTTGGAAGCGATAAAGGGAAATTGGTCCCTACCGATATCGGGATCATTGTGAACGATTTTTTGGTAGCTCATTTCGATGAAATTGTAGACTACTATTTTACGGCTAAGATGGAAGATGATTTCGACGATATTGCGGAGGGTAAAGAGGAATGGACCCAAATGATGAAAGAATTCTACAAAAAATTCCATCCAAAGGTAGAAGATGTTCAGGAAAATGCAGATCGTGAAAGTGGGGAGCGTATTCTGGGCAACGATCCAAAAACCGGAAAGCCTGTTTTGGTGCGCCTGGGAAAATTTGGTCCCGTGGCACAAATAGGGGGTCCTGATGATGAAGAAAAACAATTCGCCAGTTTGCGGCCCGACCAGCAATTGCATTTAGTCACTTTTGATGAAGTGATGGATTTGTTCAAACTTCCCAAGGTTTTGGGAATTTTTGAAGGAGAGGAGGTGGAAGTCGCCAATGGCCGTTATGGCCCTTATGTACGCTTCGGAAAGAAGTTTATTTCCCTTCCGGCCGGAATGGACCCGCTGGATGTAAGCATGAAAGACGCGGAAGAATTGATTCAACAGAAGAAAAAAGCAGATGCACCTATATATAGGTATGAAGGATTGCCAGTTCAAAAAGGAAAGGGGCGCTTTGGTCCCTTCATCAAGTGGAACAATATGTTCGTGAACGTAGGCAAGAAATATGATTTCGACAACCTATCCGAAGCCGATGTCATTGAATTGATTGAAGACAAGAAGCAAAAAGAATTGGACAAATTGATAAAGGAATGGCCAGATGCGGGTATTCGTATTGAAAAGGCCCGATGGGGGCGGTTCCATTTAATTAAAGGGAAGGCTAAGGTAGAACTGCCCAAAACCACTAAGCCGGAAAAGTTTAGTTTGGAAGAGGCTCAAGCCCTGCTTGAGAAAAAAGCCCCAAAAAAACCAACAAGAGCCAAGAAAACCAGCACCAAGAAAAAATGATTGAATTTTTAATGCCAGTGCCTAAATCGGTTTTGGCACATCGGGAAATTCTTCCTCCCGGGGTTTTAGGGAAGCAAATTGCAGTGCATGCCAATAAAGGGGAGCTTCCCGACCTTGATGGGGTTACATTTGCTTTTTTGGGAGTCAAGGAGAATCGCAATGATGAAGATTTTTTGGGGGCAACCATTTCATTTGATGCCGTCAGAAAATCATTGTATGAATTGTTCCCAGGTAATTGGAGCAAAAAAATGGTCGATTTAGGCGATATTGAAAAGGGCGCAGAAACCAAGGATACTTTTTTTGCATTTAGAACAGTAGTTGAGGCACTGCTCCAGAAAAAGATTATTCCGGTCATTTTGGGTGGCAGTCAAGATTTGCTCTATGCGCAGTACCGTGCCTACGATCGTTTGGGGGCCATGGTCAATTTGGTGAATGTAGACCATCGATTTGATCTGGGGGATGCGGAAAATCCTATCTCAAACAAATCCTATGTGGGGAAGATTATTGTAGATAAGCCTTACAACCTTTTTAATTACAGTGTACTGGGATACCAATCCTATTTGAACCCTCCCGGAGAAATAGCCCTCATGGACAAACTGTACTTCGATGCGTACCGCTTGGGCGCAGTGACACAGGACATAACCTCTGTGGAACCCATTATGAGGGATGCCGATTTGGTGGCTATTGATGTGGCTGCAATAAAAAGTGGGGATTTGAGTTATAATTATTACAACAGTCCAAATGGTTTTGACAGCCGCGAGATTTGTGCTATCGCTCGTTACGCTGGAATCAGTAACAGGGTTACTTCTTTTGGACTCTATGAGTTAAAGGAGTTTCCGCCTTCAGAGAGTGCGGCTATGTTGGTTGCCCAAGTGATATGGTATTTTATTGAGGGAGTCAATTTTAGGGTAGATGATGAGGATTTCAGCAACGAAAAGCACTACAAAACCTATAAAGTACCGGTTGGTGATGATATTTTGTTGTTCAAAAAGAGTAATAAAACGGGGCGTTGGTGGATTGAATTGCCATTTATTTCAAATGTTA
>DJVA01000080.1 GCA_002440705.1 Flavobacteriaceae bacterium UBA6268
GCCCTGCTATCTCTACAATTGCATACATAGCGTAAAACGTTTAAAATTACTTGTTAAATGCCCTACCCCTAGGGTAAAAGCGGGTGCAAATATAATTTTTTAAAATGAAATGGACAAAGGGTTTTTGCAAATAAATGTTCCTAAACTCAGTGCTTTGGGTTCCACGAATCTTTTAGCAATTGCATAAAGGCCAAGGTAAGCACAAAGGTGGTGGAAAACCCCATGATGACCAAGGAGACGATGATGACCAAAGACCCCTTATTGAAATTGAGCCCCCACGAATCCAGGATCGCCTGTGCAAACTGGTGGTCCAGTTGAAAAATATACAGGGCCATGAAGATGGAAAACACTAGGGTGGCCAGACCTCCCGTAAAGAGTCCTAACTGGAACCCATCAGAATAATTGAAACTTTCCTCATTTCTTTTATAGGTGCGAAGGGCATAAAAAATACCGCCTCCAAAAATCACCCCATTGAAAGCACTGAGGATGGGATACTGGTGCCACCCCAGCAATTTGGTCAATAGAAAGTATAGGATGAGTGCAATGGCGGTTCCGATACCGTATTTGGTGTAATATTTTCCCATGGGGATGGTTTTTTTAGTTTCCTAAATTTCGGAAAAAAAATTCAGACCGCCTGATTTTCAGTTAATTATTTTAGGGGATTCCGTTTGTGTGATAAATACACCCCAACTAAAATAACCACGGCGGCAATTGCTTGCAGGAACCCAAAGCGTTCTCCATCAATAACACCCCAAAGTACCGCTACAATGGGCATGGTGTAGGTAACGGAAGACGCAAAGACCGGGGTTGAAATTTGAATCATTTTGTTGAAAAGCACTTTGGCAATGGCCGTTCCAAAGAGGGAAAGGATGGCGATAAAACCTGCGGAAATCTGCATTTCCCTGGAATGTGCGATGGTTTCAAAAAATCCTGTAAAATAAAGCACCACCAGTCCCGGCAGGAAAATAAATAGAAAGTTTCCGGTAGTGACCGCCAAAGCACTGATATCCGTTAAATGCTTTTTGATGATGTTCACATTCAGTGCGTATCCTATGGTGGCAATAATGATGAGTACACTATAAGAATACTGCTGATTGGGGTTGAAATCTGCTCCGGCCAAAATCAACAGCAAGGTGCCGATCAATCCTACAAACACCCCCAGGATTTGTCGCTTCGTGCTTAGGATACGAAACATTGATATTCCCACCACAACCGTTGCTAGGGGTGTGAGGCTATTCAAGATGGATGCCACGGCACTGTCAATATGATTTTGTGCCATAGCAAACAGAAACGGTGGAAAAAAGGAGCTTACAAAACCGGAAAGGGCAATCCACCACCAATGTCTTTTCTGTATTTGCTTCAAGCTTTTGAAGCCAACGGAAAACAGAAAAAGGGATGTGAGCACGATCCTTAAAGACCCAAGTTGGTAGTCCGTAAGGCCTACCAATCCTTTTTTAATCAGGATAAAGGAACTTCCCCAAATTAGGGAAAGGATGACCAGATAAACCCATTTATTGTGCATGGCTTAAACAAGGTGGTTATGTCCTACAAAAGTCTTATTTTTGTATCAATAAATACCTTATAATTCCATGAAAAAAATAGCTTATGTCTTAATGAGTTTGTTAACGGTTGCTACACTGCTATCGTGCAAAAACGAAACCGAAAAAAATGCTGTTGAGGCCAACACTTCAACAGAAACCATCAGCAACGCTACTGCACAAGGTCAGGAAATGCCTCTGGCTAAGGTTGAATTTACCATCGAAGGGATGTCCTGCCCTATGGGATGTGCCAAAAAAATTGAAGGCAAATTGGCCGAAATGGATGGGGTAAAATCTGCCTCGGTCGACTTCGACAAAAAATTGGCTATGGTAGAATACGAAGATGGAAAGGTTACTACCTCTTCCATTGAGGCTACCGTAAAAAGTGCTGGCGAGGCCTACAGTGTTACCGAAATGAAAACTGTGGAATCCTTTACCTCCAATACGGCCAAACACGAATGTTCTGAAGCCTGTAAAAAGGAAGGTTGCACTGCTGAAAAGAAAAAGGCTTGTGGCGATAAATGCACCAAAGCCTGCTGCGTTAAAAAGGCTTGAAAATGTTTACAAAACCGCTGAAAAGCGGTTTTTTTATTCCCAATGGATGGACTCCATGATCCTGCGGATGTCGTTACGCAAATACACCACCGCAGGGTAAAGGGAATCGAAGTTAGGTTTGGCTTCAAAATACAACGAGCCAGTTACGAAATGTTCAATGCTGTCCGTTACATAAAACTGCGATTGGGTGGCTGCATCCCCATTAATTAAATACAACATTCCATAAACCTTATGAAGACTGTCCACACGGGGTTGTTCAAAAATCTCATTGGCCTTGATGGTATGGTCGAACGTTAGCTTCTGGGCATCGGAAAGGAGCTTTTCCAAGTTATCTTCCACAGGCTGGTAGGAGATGTAAATCGTGGCCTTCATTTTGGGGTATTGGACATTTACAGCACATTGGGATTTCTTTTCGATACGGGCCATCTGGTTTTTCTCGAACGCATAGGGACAGTCAAAATTGACCATCCTGTACTCCGGGAGGGGGTATTGCAAACGTAATTTTGCCTCGGGTTTGATGTGTACCTCATCCCCACAAGAGGCGAGAAGAGCGATAAAAAAAAACACTACTAAGGCCCTAAGGCTATCCATGAATGGTGAGTTTGATTTGTTTGATGCGTTTGTTTTCAAAAGACTCTATGGTAAACGAATACTGGTGGAAGTTTAGTATTTCGTCTTTTTTGGGAAACCCTTTAGTAACCTCCAAAATAAACCCGGCCAGGGTCTCTGCTTCCCCTTTGGCATCTTCAAAAAGTTTTGGATCTTCCAGTTTGATGACCTTGTAAAAATCCTTCAAGGGTGTTTTCCCTTCAAACACAAAGTTTTGGTCGTCCAACTTGGAGAATACCAAATCCTCATCGTCAAACTCATCGCTGATTTCCCCAACAATTTCCTCGATGATGTCTTCCATGGAAATCAACCCGCTGGTACCCCCATATTCATCCACCACGATGGCTAGGTGCATTTTCATGTCTTTGAATTCGTTGAGCAAATCGTCCAGCTTTTTATTTTCCGGCACAAAATAGGCATTTCGCTTTAGGCTTACCCAATCAAAATTCTTTCGGTCAAAGTAAGGCAAAAGGTCTTTTACATAGAGAATGCCGGTTATGTTGTCGATGGAATCCTTGTATACCGGAATGCGCGAATACCCATGCGAAATGATCTCGGGCAGGATTTCTTTGTAGGACATGTCTTCGTCCAGGGCAAAGATATCCATGCGGGGCTTCATCACGTTCTTGGTGTCGGTATTTCCAAACGTTACGATGCCTTTCAATATTTTTTGTTCTTCATGTGTTGTGTCATCCCGAGAGGTCAATTCCAAAGCCTGCGACAATTGATCCACACTGATGTTGGATTTTTGTTTTCCAAATTTGTCTTCAATGTACAGCGTAATGCTTCGCATAGGCACGGTAATGGGGCTGAACAACCTAAAAAGGATGTTGAGGGGATACACCATGAACGAAGAGAATGAAAGCTTGTTCCGGCTGGCATAAATCTTTGGAAGGATTTCCCCAAACAATAAAATCAGAAAGGTGACCACTACAATTTCGAGGAAGAACACCAAATCCATTTTAAAAAAGTAGAAGTTCAATTGGTAGTCGACTCCAGCAAAAATTACTTCACTTAAGGAAGCAAATAACAGTACAATGGCAATGTTGATAAGGTTATTGGCCACTAAGATGGTGGCGAGTAACTTTTTGGGCCGTGAGAGCAATTTTTCGATCAACACCATTTTTTTGGAAGCCGCTTCCCCTTCAGCATGCCTTAGATCGGTTGAGGTCAATGAAAAGAAAGCGATTTCCGCCCCCGAGATCAGCGCCGAGCAAAACAGTAAAACAAATACAAAGAAAATATTGAATGCCTGTGTGGTGGTAATCAATGAAATGAAAAGTAAACTGGGAGGTTCTATATCCAAAATCGTCTTATTGGTTCCACATCAGAAGGGCAGATCGTCGTCCTCCATGTCCATCACATCGGGTTCATTTTGGTTCTTCACTGGCGATGAGGTTTGTGGGGCTTTGGAGGTACCACGATCGGTTTCGTAAGGCATTCCTCCTTCATTTTTGGGGGTCAAAAAGGTAAAGTCGGTGCACTGGATTTCGGTGCTGTAACGGTCGTTGCCCTGATCGTCCTGCCATTTACGGGTCTTGATTCTTCCTTCCACATAAATTTTATCCCCTTTTTTGAGGTATTTTTCACAAATTTCGGCTGCCTTATTACGCATCACAATGTTGTGCCATTCGGTATTGGTCACTTTTTCGCCCGTAGTGCGGTTGGTATATATTTCATTGGTGGCCAAGGGAAAACGCCCAATACAGCCGCCACCCTCGAAATAGTTCATTTTTACATCATCGCCCGTGTGCCCAATAAGCATCACTTTGTTCAAAGTCCCGTTCATGTTGTGGATATTTTATGCAAAGGTAAATTTTGTTATTAAATATAGGTAAAAAATTAAGGCTGAAAAGGGCCAAATCCCGAAATAAAATTCCAGAGCAGGATGGGAACTGGATACTGGCGCACTTCATGGAAAGGGATGGCGTGCTGGGGAAGGGTTTTGGTTTCCAAAATCCAAAAGGTGGTATGCAAGTGTTTGTGGGAAAGCCTGTGAATGATAGGAGTATCGTTGTATTGGGTCATTGAAATGACTTCCCAACCGCCGGTCAAACCCTTGAAGGAAGGCATGGCCTTTAGGGCTTCTATAGTTATGGGGCTTTCGCTTTCCAGCAATGGAAACTGGTAAAGGTTCTGCCAAATACCCTTAGACTTTCGCTGTTCCAAGAGGGTTTTACCCCCTTCGGAAAGACAGACCAAAAAATGAAAATGGTGGGTTTTGATGTTGGTTTTGGGCAACTTCACTGGCAATTGCCCCACTTGATGTTTTTGATATGCCACACACCGATGTCCCAAAATGCAATGGGCGCAATCTGGATTGGAGGGGACACAATACCGTGCCCCAAATTCCATAATGGCTTGGTTGAAGGTGCCAGGCTGAAGGGGATCGATGAGTTGCTGTGCCAGTTCCTTGAATTGTTTGGCCCCTTTAGAACTGTTGATAGGGCTATCGATCCCGAAGCAACGAGCCAACACCCGATACACATTACCGTCTACCACCGCAGTGGGTCTTTCAAAGCAAATCGAAGCAATGGCACTGGCGGTATAATCACCAACCCCTTTTAAAGCACGTAGTGCTTCATAAGTATCGGGGAATGCGCCTTGAAATTCCTTTACGATATACCTGGCGGTGTGGTGTAGGTTTCGGGCCCGGGAGTAATAGCCCAAGCCTTGCCAAAGTTTTAGCACCTTACTTTCAGGGGCATTTGCCAGTTCAAACACTGTTGGGAAGGCCTCCACAAATCGTTCGTAATAGGGCAATCCCTGATCCACCCGGGTTTGTTGCAGCATGATTTCGGAGAGCCAGATGCGGTAAGGGTCTTGGGTACTTCGCCAGGGAAGTTCCCTTTTGTGTTCCAAATACCATGAAATGAGCAAATTAGAAAAGTAGGGGTGTTTTTTGGGCATGAATCAAAAATACGTTTTATGTATTTATATTTTAATGGATTACGATTTGATTATTTGTTTTTAAAATACGTATATTTGCCGTCTCAAAATGCAAACCCTACTATTTAGTATATTAAATAATTTTAAATTTTTTTATAATGACGAAAGCAGATATTGTAGCTAAGATTTCAGAAAAGCTAGGAATGGAAAAAAGCGAAGTTCAGGCTACTGTTGAATCCTTTATGGACGAAGTAAAAAACTCCCTTGAAAATGGAGACAATGTGTATTTAAGAGGTTTTGG
>DJVA01000012.1 GCA_002440705.1 Flavobacteriaceae bacterium UBA6268
TCTTTTAAGTTGAATGTACTCCTCATATTTTTAGGTGGGGTGTAAGTATAGGTGTAAGTTTTGTTATATTTAGCTATGTATTTCCACCTATTACTGAATATAAAAATACGTATTAAATCTCATAAAACCTAATGTAATACGGGGTGTTTAGTTATAATTACCTATAAAAGGTTCAATTTCCTCTTCCTCCGCAAAAAGAAACCTACAACTTAGTTGTAGGTTTTTTGTTTTCAGAAATATTGAAAATTATAATTTCATAAATGCACGAAGACAAAAAATCAAGCAAGTAAAACTTGCGTAGGCTTCTATGATTGTATTGGATACCTCTCTTGGGGGCATCACCAAAGGTAATCCCTCTTCCTCCGCAAACAAACGCAACTTTTAAAGCAGCTGAAAAGGATTGAAAAAGCCTGCTTTTGTGGCCGACTGGAATAGAAAAAAGGGTTGAGTCTATAAATTTTTTATTTTTTCCGATATTTAGGGCCCTAGCGATGACCAACGAATGAAAAAATTACTATTGCTACTGCTTTTATCCAGTCCCTTACTGCGCGCTCAGGAATACGAGCCGCTGCTGTATTATTACAACGAATGGCACTTTACCACCTGTTTCTTTGGCTGCTTGACCGATGTGTACTACACCAACGGCGACACCCTAGTGGGCGGAAAAAATTACAAAGTCTTGGATGGCTACCATTTCATCTCACGGACGTTTTTGCTACGGGAAGAAACCCAAAACAAAAAAGTGTACCTAAAACTAATGAATACAGCGGGTTTCCCCGAATACCTCCTCTATGATTTCTCGATGGAAGTAGGCGATTCCATCGACATGCGAAACCCCATTACCCCATTTCCCGAAGAGGCAGGGTACTACATCTTGGATTCCATCGTTCCCCGAACCTTGGCCAATGGGAACGATTACAATCACTTTTACCTTTCCCCTTCCCTTTCCAACACGGTCAGTACCACCAACGCGGTCTGGATAGAGGGCATAGGTTCCCTGTCGCTCATCAATGCCCCCAGCGGCTATCCCGATATTAACGGTGTGGGACATTTGAGCTGTGCCTTCAAAAACTCGAACCTGTTTTACTCCAACCTCGATTCCATCGATGGTTGCGACCCGGTCATTATCCTTGATAGCGAAGCATTTTCCAATCCGTTTTCCGAGGTCATCGTCAGCAAATCGAGCTTGGAGGGTCATTTCGCGATTCGAAATGTGGAACACATTCCCTTTATCGATCTGTACGACCTTAACGGAAAGAGAATCCAAAGCTTGACCAACAATGGAAATCCAGAAATCCAAATCAATCTTTCGGGTCAGGCCCCTGGCATCTTTTTGTTAGTGCTTACTTCGAATACTTTGAAGAAACGGGTGTTTAAAGTGATTCACCAATAGACCTTTTCGAATAAGACTTTATGATCAATTCATCCGCCGAAACTCATTGGGCAAACAATGCAAGTGTCGACAAAATAAGCAACAGACGGCAACCCCAACAAATACAAACTGTCTGAAGCAAAATAGTCCAACCAAAGCGTATCAAACTGCTGCAAGGTTCCAGAAGCTAATACAAACAATTAACAAATGGAATTAGAAATAATTCGTATCTTAAAAAAAAATTAAATCATGGCAACTTACGACTTAAAAATCAACGGCAAGAGCCATTCCGTGGAGGTGGATCCGTCCACCCCCATCCTCTGGGTACTGCGGGATCACTTGCAGCTTGTGGGCACCAAATACGGTTGTGGTATCGCGCAATGCGGTGCCTGTACCATACACATCGATGGCTCCGCCACCCGTTCCTGCCAAATCCCCGTATCCGCAATTGGTACGGCCGAAATCACTACCATTGAAGGACTTTCTGAAAAAGGCGATCACCCTGTTCAAAAAGCGTGGTTGGAACACGACGTCCCACAGTGCGGCTATTGCCAAGCAGGGCAAATCATGACAGCTGCGGCACTGCTGAACTCCAATCCGCACCCTACGGACGAAGACATCGAATCGACCATGAACGGCAATATTTGTCGTTGCGGCACCTATTTACGAATCAAAGCCGCTATTAAAACGGCAGCCAATTCAGGAACCCTTTCCTAATAAAAACAAAAGAAAATGAGTCTAGTTAGAACAACATACGGAAGACGTGCCTTTATCCAACGGGTTGGATTGGCCGGTGGTGGAATGATGATCGGGTTTAGTTGGTTGGCTTCCTGCAAAGAAGCAACCCCCGAAGAGGTGGCCATGATGCCCAAGGAGTGGTTTGAAATCAATGGTTATTTAAAAATTGGTGACAATGGCATGGTTACCATCATGTCTCCCAATCCCGAAATTGGCCAAAACGTTAAGACCTCCATGCCCATGATCATTGCCGAGGAACTGGATACCGATTGGAATAACGTCATTGTAGAACAAGCACCGCTCAATACCGACCTTTTCACAAGGCAATTAGCTGGCGGCAGCCAGTCCATCCGACAAGGTTGGGAAGGGCTTCGGATGGCCGGCGCTACGGCACGACACATGTTGAAAGAAGCCGCGGCACAAGCTTGGCAAGTTCCCGTGGCCGAAATTACCACGGCAGCAGGAATGTTGCAGCATCAAGCCACCGGACAATCCGCAAACTATGGGGAAATGGCTTCTGCCGCTGCACAAATTGAAGTACCGGAACAAGTGGAATTAAAGGATAAAAAGGATTTCAACATCATAGGTACCTCCCGTAAAAATGTGGATGGCAAGAAGATTGTTACGGGCCAACCCCTCTACGGATTGGATACCTACAAAGAAGGCATGCTCATTGCCATGGTGGTGCATCCTCCTGCGTTTGGGATGAAATTCCAGTCCATGGATACCTCCTCCGTCACTAGCATGCCGGGGATCAAGGACGTATTCACCATCAATACCTATAAAGAGGACACCCCTCGAAGTTTCTCCGACATTGCTACCTTCAACGAAATGGTGGTCATTGTAGGGGAAACCACTTGGCAGGTAATGCAGGCCAAAAAGGCCCTTTCGGTGAGCTGGGAAGAGGCCCCAAATGTGAGTTATGACGTTGATTTTTTTGGAGGAAGTCTCACCACCGAATACCCTGCAGGACTGGAAAACACCAAATCACATCATTTGAAAATGGTGGAAATGGCCAGTAAAAAAGGCAACGTGGTTCGTAAGGATGGCAATGTGGAAAAGGCCTTCCAAAAAGCTGCAAAAGTGTTGGAACGCAGTTATTCCTGCCCTTTCTTGGCACACAATACCATGGAACCCATGAATTTTTATGCCAACGTAACTACCGACTTTGCCGAATTGATTGGCCCCATTCAAACCCCAGAATTTATGGAAAAAAGCGTCGCTGCGCGGTTGGGTTTGCCTTTGGAAAAGGTGGACATCCAAATGACCCGCATGGGTGGAGGGTTTGGCCGAAGGCTGTATGGACATTTTTTGGTGGAAGCAGCGGTTATTTCCCAAAAAGTTGGGGCCCCAATAAAATTGGTCTACACCCGTGAAGATGACATGACCTTTGGAAATTACCGTCCCTCCTATTACGTGACCTATAAAGCCGGTTTGGATGAAAACAACAACCTCATTGCATTTCATGTGAAGGCTGGTGGTATTCCGGAAAGTCCCTTGTTTGCCAATCGCTTCCCGGCAGGGAGCGTAGAAAATTACCTAGCAGAGGATTGGACCATCAAGTCCAATGTGAGTGTTGGCGCTTGGAGGGCACCCCGTTCCAATTTCATTGCGGGGGCGGAACAATCATTCTTGGACGAAGTAGCCGAATTGGCCGGAAAGGACCCCATTGATTTCCGACTGGAATTGTTCGACAAGGCCATTAAGAATCCCGTAGGGGAGAATAATGACTATGATGCCGAACGCTATGCTGGCGTTTTGAAACTTGTGAAGGAAAAATCCAATTGGGGTACTGCAAAGCCAGGAGTTTCACGAGGTGTTGCGGCCTATTTCTGTCACAATTCCTACGTGGCGCAAGTGCTGGATCTTACCATGCAAAATGGGACGCCCAAAATCAACAAGGTATACAGTGCGGTAGATTGTGGTATTGTGGTAAACCCCGATGCGGCTTCCAACATGATTGAAGGCGGTGTGGTGGATGGAATAGGCCACTCCATGTATAGCGCCATGACGTTCAATAATGGCGAGCCACAGGCAAGTAATTTTGACAAATACAGACTCATACGCCATCAAGAGGCCCCCATGGAACAAGAAGTGCATTTTGCAAAAAATGACATCGATCCAACGGGATTGGGGGAACCTCCGTTGCCTCCGGTAATGGGTGCCTTAGCCAATGCCCTTTACAAGGCGACTGATAAACGCTATTACCACCAACCCTTCATGACCAACAAACCCTTTTTAGGATAGCAAGTTCAAATACCTGTTGGAAATGACGCATGAATTCAGGAACCTGATCACCATAGCCCATCTATGGCAAAAGCAAGGTCACAAGGTTGTCATGGCTACCGTAGTAGCACGGGAAGGGTCTTCCTATCGTCGTCCCGGAGTGAGGATGTTGGTAAACGAATCTGGCGAAATGATGGGAGCCGTTAGTGGTGGATGCGTGGAAAAAGAGGTGCTACGACAGTCCCAATCGGTTTTTAAAGAGGGTAAACCCAAAATGATGGCGTATGATGGACGCTACCGCTTGGGGTGTGAAGGGGTACTCTACGTCCTATTGGAACCCATTGCAATTTCTGAAGTGATTTACGGCCAGCTACAGCCCTATTTTCAGGAGCGAATCCCGTTTGCGTGCCATAGCTATTTTTTCAAACAGGAAGGGGAAGCAGAAGGCATGGGATCCGTTTTGGTATTGAAAGGAAAAAAACATCCGCTTTATGACGCCTTTTCAGAAAAAACTGCCACGAAGACCGAAATCTTTTCCCAAGAATTTTCCCCAATTTTTCAACTGTATATTTTTGGGGCGGAACACGATGCGGTCGAACTCTGCAAAATGGGATATCTTTTGGGTTGGGATGTGTATGTGGTTGCCACTCCCGATGAAGAAAAAACAATACACTATTTTGAAGGGGCCACCGCATTGTGGACTCCTCATTTCGATGCGCTGGATGTTTCAAGAATCGACGCCCAAACGGCCGTCGTGTTGATGTCCCACAGTTTTCATAAAGATGTACAGTACCTCATGGCTCTAAGGGATGTGCAACCGGCCTACTTTGGGCTGCTAGGCCCCAAACACCGCCGGGAGCGACTATTTTCAGAATTTTTGGATCGTTATCCCGATACCCCATTTAACTTCTTCGAACAACTGAAAGGACCTGCTGGAATTGACATCGGTGCGGAAAGTGCCTCCGAAATTGCCGTTTCCATCGTAGCAGAGATTCTTAGTACTATCCGAAAAACCCTGCCCCAATCCCTACAACACAAAACGGGGAACATCCATGACTAAACTACAGGTTTTATTGATGGCTGCAGGGGCCTCTAGCAGAATGGGCACCCAAAAAGCACTGCTTCCGTGGGGAGCCCATACCCTTTTGGAGCATCAATTATCGGTATTGCACCCTTTAAAACTTCCTGTAACCGTCGTATTGGGAGCCCAAGCAGCAGCGCCTATGGAACTACTTAAAAACCTTCCCGTTCCCATCAACTGCTGCTACAATCCATTGTGGGAAAAGGGTTTGGGGACTTCCATTGCTTTTGGAACGCAAGAGGTTTTTAAATCGAACCCACATTTAGAAGGACTCCTCATTGCCTTGGCAGACCAACCCTTGGTGGAAACATCCCATTTTTTGAAAATGCTGGAATCATTTCAGCCAGGAAACGCAACCATTGTGGTATCCCAATCTTCCGATGGGCATTGGAGTGTCCCTGCATTGTTTGACGTCCAGTATTTTCCTGAACTTCAAAAACTCCAAGGAGATCGTGGCGCCATGAGCCTTATCCAAAAACACCACGCCTCGGTAGCACCCGTTATTTGTGAAACCAGCTTGGAGGATATGGACACCCCCGAAGCGTACCAACAAATGCTTCGCAATTTTAACAGTCGATTGTAAAAAGGCTTTCAAACCCTCATGAATTGATGGTGGCTATTCCTCGGGCAAGTACAATTTCATGCCTCCTTCCCATTGGGCAGCATCCAGATGACCCATTTGCGTTTCATCTTCGGAAAGCAAATGTACGTGCATATACGAATCGTGGTGGGTAAACACCCCTTGGTGCGCTTTGGAAAAGAAGCCTACCAATGTTACGGAAGCATCCTCCAATTCATAATTTACCTGTCCCTGATGCGCCTCTTGCGGTGAAGACACTTTCGTTCCCATAGGTAGGTTTTGAATGTGAATGGTTCCTTGTGACAAAGTTCCTTTCAACATAAAAACAAAGGGACGTTTCAGGGCCTGGGTTTCAGCATCCAAATATGCTTCCAACGCTTTGAGGTTGTGTACCTCGTTGGACAAGTGGGATGCTTTCCACTTCATGACGCGACCGTAGACAAAAAAGGGTGCGGATACTTCGGAGGTTTTGCTTACTTGCATGGTACTGTCCGAAACCACTCTTGAAACATAAGTTTGCCCATCAACAATCAACAATTCGCCCCTCAAGTAGCTCTCCGGACCTAAGCCATAAAGACCTTCCCTAGGGATAAGGGTGTCCAAGGAAAGCACCGGGCCGAGAGCGCCGTTCCACATCACGTTGCGCATAGCGCCCACAGAATGTACGGTTCCATCACTGCCAGGGAGGCTGGATGGCTTTGATTGATTGTTGCATCCCAACAAGCTTAATATCAGTAGGGTAACCAATAATCGTTTCATGAACTGTTACTTTTTGGGCCTACGCAGCTTTTGAATCACTTTTTCTACCCGCTTCAGCTTGCTTTCTTTCTCAAAATCGCCAAGTCTGGCTTCAAGGGTGTTTACAAACACCTCCCGATGGGCGTCATCCACAATGGGCAAGGCCCGTTCCGCATACATGGGCATTTGGTTGGTAGGGCAATTCAGCAATTGGGTTTCCAGCAATTGAAACGCCTTTTCGGCATAGGCTTTCATACCACATAACTTGATAAGTATATTGACCGCTTGATCACGGGTAATCACCGATCCCCCATCGGCAGCAGCCATGATGGTATCCAAGTGCTCACGCACAAAAGCCGCTTTTTCAGTAGTGATGGCGCTCAAGGCAGTCATCCCGCCCCATTGGAGTCGGTTGTTCTTGTGCGACAGCAAGTCCAGAAATACCGAAGCGTGTTCTGCAATCAAGGAAGGAGCCCGCTCCCCTATTTCATACAAGACCTTGATGCAGTCGTTTTGCAGTTTTTTGTGGTTCAGGTGGTCGACCAGTTCTTGGATGGCTTTTGCATTGTTTGTTGCCACAATACGTTCCGCCAACTCGATGTTGGGGATTTCATCACGGCGGTTCAGGGAAGTGGCAAGGAGTTCAATAGGGTTCATGGTGAAGAAAGCATTAGGGTTTCATCTCCCGTTTCTTTTCGGAAATGGATTTTACAAGGGTCTGTCCTTTGACTGAAAGGCTTTTGTCCTTTACTTTTGAAAGGGAATTCACGTAGGCTTCGTTCACCAGTTCGGTTACGTAGGCTTTGGGAAAGCTCGCCTCGTTCTTTACCAAAAGATAGCGGTATTGGTTGCCCTTACCCAACAACAACTTTTTGGGGTCTTTTAGTTCACTCCCCCAATAAAATCCAAAGTGAATGTTTTGGTTGGACCGCATGATGGCAATAGAACATACGGTATGGCTTACTTTTTCAGTGGGGCTCCAGCCAAAAGCTATCGCATTGTAGTTGTCATAGATCAGTTCGTTGGCCTCGGGGCAAAGGTCCCAGGCAAAATCGCGCAACCACCACACCAATGCCACTCGATCCTTTTTGAAAGGTTCGAGGCATTTTTTAAGTTCTTTGGTGTCTTGTTTACCCACTTGATTTTTTTCAATACCGATTGCCTACCGTAGTTGAAGGCAGGTGGGCTTCCATGGTGGCTAGGTCATCGGCCGTTAAATCGACTTTCAGAGCCCCCAAGTTTTCCTCCAAGCGGTGAATCTTTCGGGTTCCGGGAATGGCCGTAATGCTATCGTTTCTACCCAAAATCCAGGCCAAGGCCACTTGGGCTTTGGTAATGCCCTTGCTTTGGGCAATTTGATCGACCACCGCTACAAACTTCAGGTTTTGTTCCATGGCTTCCTCTGTAAAGCGCGGATTGTTCAATCTAAAATCGCCTTTTTCCAAATCGTCCCGGCTTTTTATGGCCCCGGTTAAAAAGCCCCTTCCCAACGGACTGTACGCCACGAACGTAATCCCCAATTCTTGGCAGGTGTCCAACAGGGCCTCCTCCGGTTCACGACTCCACAACGAATATTCGGTTTGAAGTGCCGAAATGGGGTGTACGTGATGGGCACGGCGCAAGATTTCCGGACTTACTTCGGAAAGGCCCAAGTGCTTCACTTTTCCTTGCCGAACCAAATCGGCCATAGCGCCCACGGTTTCTTCGATGTCCACCTTGGGGTCCTGCCGGTGCATGTAATACAGATCGATGGCTTCTACACCCAAATTTCGCAAACTCTGTTCACAGGCCTGCTGAATGTATTCCGGACTTCCATTGAGCCCCAGGAATTCCCCATTGGGGCCACGCATCACGGCAAATTTGGTAGCCAGCACCACATCGTCCCAACGTCCTTTGAAGGCTTTTCCCAACAAGCGTTCGTTGGCGCCCCAGCCGTACATATCGGCCGTATCGAAAAAGTTGACGCCTAGGTCCAGGGCCTTGTGCAGGGTTTTGATGGATTCGTTTTCATCAAAAGAGCCGTAAAATTCCGACATGCCCATACAGCCCAGGCCCATCCTGTTGATCTGTAGTGTGCTGTGTCCTAAAAAGGTATGTTGCTTCATTGGTAAAGGTATTTTAAAGAGCGAAAGGAAGGCAATCATCCTCGTGATAAACCAACCCCTGGACCTAATTTATAGCGTTTTGTTTTTTGAAAATTTGACGATAATCCAAGCAGCCAAAAATGTTTCGAGCACACTCAAAGGTACGGCAAAATACAATATCTTAAAAGGTAAAACGCCCATATTGCCTGTTACGACCCACATCAAGACAAAACCTACAAACCACGAAAGCAAGGTGGTTGGCCCTAGTGCAAATTTTCTACTGATAAAATAAATGGAAACGGCAAAGCATAGCGACCACATTCCCCATACGGCGCCGTTAACCGGTTCGGAGGGAAATACTAGTCCCATGACTTCGTAATGTTGGGACCAGTAGGATTTTAGAAAAAATTCATTTCGAACAAACTCTGATATACTGATCCAAACAGTGGCCATTAAAATGGATAGAATTGTTTTTTTCATAGGGGTTTAATGTTGGTTATGATGTAGGAGGGTATTTCAACCATGGTGAAGATACACAATTTTTGATAGGGCATTTGTACTATGCAAACATCCTTCAACAATTGAAATAATCTTTTAAACTGCCACATTTTTCTGGTAAATCCAACTTTCCAGCCGTAACGCCCCACACTACAAATGGTGCAACAGGTTGGATACTTTTGGCAGGGTGCTCGTTCCCATCAACACATTCAACCCCAATTTTGGCCGTTTCATTGGGCATTGGGCGGTAGGGTCAGTTTAAAGTTATGGTTTTTCTGTTGCCAAAATACGACGCTTGGGGATAGGTCTTGTTCTGCTTTTGTTGTTTTTATTTGGTATCAGGCTTTTTAGTAAGTCCGGTTACCATTTGATTTAGAAGTACCGAATACAGTATGTTGATTTCTTCATAAGTATCAATTCCGTTGTAAATGAAATTTTCAAGCAATACTCTTTTTTCATCAGCATTCATTAAAGATTTAAGGTATTCGCACCTTTCCATATCACTATACTGCGAATTGGGGTCGAAGTAGGCCCGCGAAATAGTGCCATCGAACGCAATCTTGTTTTTAAACTCCCGAAAATCGGTTACGTAGATCCTAATAATGCTGCTAAAGTGGTTGGATAATTGGTAATAGGTGGCAATTTGGGATTTAACCTCTTGATTATTGATCTCACTAAAAATGCCCGAATTGACCATTTCATCGTAAATGGCCCTGTTCGCAATGTTGGTCCTAATATTACTGTGGTTGGAAAATTTGATTATAAATTCTTCGCAATTAGCATCGTTCATGGGTTTGTTCATCAACTGAAGTAATTGTTCCGCTTCATTAATTTGCTTTTTACTGTAATCAATGAGCCCTTGCATCGATAGGCTGTCCCGATAAATAGATTCTTTAAGCAAATTCAGCTTCAAATCGACACTTTTGGCCAAAGCATTTTGTTGATTGGAATTATTGAGGCTAATAGCAATCAAAATCCCAATAACGACTAGTACAATTTCCCCAATAGCGTAAATCAAGTACTTACTCAATTTATTACCTGCCAGCATTTTTTGGCGGATTTTTCTAAAGAATTTTATCATCAGAGGTTGGTTTCCCTAAAGATATGATTTTAATTGATTGCCGTTCCAAAATAGAGAAGCACCCCGGTCATGACTATGATTTCGTTGTGGAATCATCCACAGGATTATTCCGCTTGGAAATCAGCCATTGATTGACACTTTTACTTCGGTGTGGCACGTTATTTTTCAAGAATCTTTCGCTGCGATGATGGTAACATCCGGGTCGGAAAGTTTAAGGCTTTTCACCACCCCCTCTTGAATGTCAAAAGTTATGATCACGGAAGGAGCTCCGTTGTAAGTAAATCTATTTTCGCCTATTTTATACAATGCACCTCCAAATCCTCCGATGGGGCCCAGGGAAAGCAATTTTCGCATATTGATATCAATGGTGAACCCTTCATTTTCACCATCACCATATTTGTAATTCCCCAGGTATTTTTTTTGTTCTTCCGGACTTACCGGTATATATTTTTCACCCCCAGCGTTCCCTAAAGAGGTTAAATAGTCTATGGTTTTATCCAAGTTTTCAATCTCAGTATGGGTCATCGTATCTTTCATTCGTCTTCCTGCATGGGCGTGGTCCAATAGACTAATTCCGTGAGGCCCTGTAACTTCTTGGATTCCTTCAGATGACTCTACCATTGCTTTAATGACCTGAAAATGTCCCAACATTGCAAAAGTGAAAACCGTGGGCCGTGCGCCTTTGCTCATAAGATACAATGCTATGTCTCTTCGCCCTACGTGCGATGCAGCACCAATGGCCGATTCAAAATCACCAAACCGCCACTCCCAAACAGATCTGGAAAGCTCGGGGCGTTTGTCGACAAGTTCTTTTACGCGGTCCAAATCAAAGTGGGATTTGCCCACGACCTCTGCTATGATTTCGGGTGGAATATTCGGAAAATGCTCGGGCACGGTATTGTTTTCAGTCAATTTTAAAAATCGATTGGCACCCTTATTTGCAAATGAAAAATTAGGGATGGCTAAACCTAATACTGCCAAGGAACCCATCTTTAGCGAGGCCCTTCTATTAATGGCATGAACTTTTTTCATTGGATTTTGGTTTTGATAAGCCACCGTGGTTTTGGCGGAGAGTTTTATGGTTTGTTTAAAGTTACGGTTTTTCTGTTGCCAAAATGCGCAGCTTGGGGATAGGCGTTGTTGTGCCTAGTTATTTTTCCCATATCCCAAATTCAGTGCGGATTGTGTTTAAAATTTCACACATATAGATCAGTTCATCAATTTCAGGATAATGTTTTAAGTAGGCATCTGGATTTGAATATTCAAATTCGTTTGTTCTATTCCAACCCTTTACCTGTATTATATATCCTTCTCCATCAAGAATTCCAATCTGTTTGTCCATTAACTCATATTCCTCTATTTCTTTTCCTTGACTAACCCTTTTTACTTTTTTTACACTTCCACGAGTAACTAATTTCCATTGTATTTGGTTCAAGTTTGGCAAGTCCAAAATATGACTCCGAATAAAGTTTTGAAAAACAAATTCCATATCATTTTCTGATTTTAGTGATCGCTTTTCCGTCCGCAATTCCGCTTGTCCTTCAACCTTAGCATAATGCTCATAAAATTCCGCTCTCCACTTCTCTGAATTGTCTTTAAACATTCTAAAAAGCGAGGAATAATTAGTTATTCCGCCACCTTGATAAACTCGGACTTCTGTTTCGTAAGTCAGTGAATCAGATAACTTCAAATCAGAATTAATTTCAGTTATATTTTGTGCTGAAACTCCAATTGAAAATAGAACTATTACTAAAATCTGGATGTTCTTCATAATTATGCACAACGGCCCTGGTTATCCCAAGACTAAGGCGCCGTGGTTTTGTCGGAGGGTTTTTAAGTTTTAATAAAGTTACTATTTTTCTTTCACCAAAATGCGCCCTTTGGGATAGGCGTTGTTCCCAAACGGTTTTTTATAATCCAATGTCTCTAATATTCCAATAATCAATTTTTCCTTTTTTCTCTGTTTGATAAAAAATGGCAAAATCAGCTCCAACTGCCCAATCAGTATCAGGCACGTCAATGTCCGCTTTAAAATAAAGTCGGTTTGAGCGAATAAAATCATATTCCACACTTCTCAACACTGAATATTTTAAAAAATCTCCGTCAAGACTATCTTTAAAAGTCGCTTTTTTGACTTGAGATTTAAGAATAACATCATTGCCTTTTTTTAATATTATTTCAGTTACGTTATCGTGATATATGTCTTTATAAATTATTGGTTTGTTTAAGTCGTTGATTCGCACAATTGAGCTGTCATTCAACGAGTATGTTTTTAATTCAAGTTGGTGAATTTCATTTCCGATTTGCACTTCTTGATATTTTCGAATGGTATCGAAGTCAGTTTGCCAATAAACAACGGTTGTGTCCAATTTTTTCTGTTCCGGTTTCAGTTCTGTTTTTAATTCCGTTTCTGGTTTAAATTCAGATTGCGTTTTTTCAGACTTTTTTCGGTCGCAACTTGATAAAATTGAAAGTGCTAATATTAAAATCAGAAGTTGTTTCATTGTTCGGATTTCAACTGTTTGGTAACGGCCTCGCATAACCGCAGTTGCGTTTTACAATTTACGTTATTTTCAGTTAGGGGAGTGTTTCTTTGCTAGTTCAATTGTCCGCCGACACGAGCGAAGCGAACTGGCGCCAGCAAATTGCGGTTATACATTGTTGGCTGTTGCCTTTTTTTATTAAATTTATAAACTGCTCTGTAAAATTAAAAATTTTATAATCTAGGTTGTTTAGACTTTTTAAGTTCATTGCAGTTTCACACAATTATAGTTGTTATTCTGTCAGAAATTTTTTTTAATCAATTTAAATCTAAAAGTATGAAAGAATTAATATACAAAGTAAGTGTTCATTTAGGAATTTCGTTTTTACTAACAGTTGTTGAATGTTACTTACCACTCGTTGATTGGCAGACCATCACTACCGACAGATTCTAAACGACAAGTGATTGTGTGTAACTCTCTAAAATAATCAGCTAATAGGGTGGCAGGGTTCGATTCCCTGGTCTGTCACTAAAAACCGCGAGTAATCGCGGTTTTTTTATTTTTTCGTTGACATTTCTTCTATTTTTTTAAGTAGAATGGGTTGCATTTTTTCTAATAATTCGGTTTTGACTTCTTTTTCAATTTTCTCCTTGACTTTATCAATTAAATCGATTGTCTTTTTTAGAATGTCATCAGCTAATTCAACTGTTGCTTTTTTTAATTGTTCCTCTTTTGTCAGTGTAGTTTCTTGCGGATAATTATCTAAAATAAACTTTTCTTTTCCTTTTAAAAAAGCATAACAAGATTCATAAGAATCAGCAGCAAGATTATGCATAAATTGATTTCTTATTTCCATAAATGTTAGAAACTTATTTCTTTCATTAGAGTCAAGAGCTCCGATATCAATTAGAAGATTAATTTTTTGATTAAATGATAGACTAATATTCGTGTTCCCAAAAGATTTTGTGTCACGATAATCCTTAATTCCTAGCAGACCAGACAAAAAAATAGAACTGAAATTTTCAAGTAAAAGAGCAAACGTTAATATTTCTTGTCTTTCATTTAATCCAATGTTCCATTTCATAATGTTATGTTTCTAGGTTACAGCCAACGTCCCCGGCTATCCCAAGGCGGCGACTGGGC
>DJVA01000103.1 GCA_002440705.1 Flavobacteriaceae bacterium UBA6268
GTCATGATGATGATGGTATTCTTGAAATCGGCCACCCGGCCTTTGTTATCGGTAAGTCTACCTTCATCCAACACTTGCAACAAGACATTGAAGGTATCGGGGTGGGCCTTTTCAATTTCGTCCAACAATACCACAGAGTACGGTTTGCGTCTAACGGCTTCCGTCAATTGTCCACCCTCGTCATACCCCACATAGCCTGGAGGCGCCCCTACCAAACGGCTCACGCTGTGGCGTTCTTGATACTCGCTCATGTCGATACGGGTTATGGCGTTTTCATCGTCAAACAAGTATTCGGCAAGGGCTTTGGCCAACTCGGTTTTACCAACACCCGTAGTACCAAGGAATAGAAAGGAACCTATGGGTTTTTTGGGGTCCTGAAGTCCAGCCCTGCTTCGTCGAATGGCATCGCTTACGGCCACTATGGCCTCTTCTTGGCCAATAACCCGCTTGTGCAATTCATCTTCCAATTTCAGGAGTTTATCGCGCTCGCTTTGCAACATCTTGGTTACGGGAATCCCAGTCCATTTGGCAACTACCTCGGCAATGTCCTCATGCGTTACTTCTTCTTTGATCAAGGAACTTTCGCCTTGGTTCTCGGCCAATTGGGTTTCGAATTTGGAAAGCTTTTCTTGCGCCTCTTTTACCTTTCCGTAGCGGATTTCAGCCACTTTTCCAAAATCGCCTTCCCGTTCGGCGCGTTCAGCTTCCAGTTTCAGTTCTTCCAATTCCTTTTTGGTGTTTTGGATGTTTTCCACCACCTCTTTCTCGCTCTTCCACTTGGCATTGAGTTCGTTGCGCTCTTCCTTTAGGTTCGCCAATTCGCCTTTAAGGGTTTTGAGCTTGGTCTCGTCCTTCTCACGTTTGATGGCTTCAATTTCAATTTCCAATTGCATGATCTTTCGGTCCAGGACATCCAACTCTTCCGGCTTGGAGTTAATTTCCATCCGCAACTTTGAGGCTGCCTCATCCATGAGGTCGATGGCCTTATCGGGCAAGAAACGGTTGGTAATGTAACGTTGCGACAGTTCTACTGCGGCAATGATGGCCTCGTCCTTGATCCGTACCTTGTGATGGGTCTCGTATTTTTCCTTGATCCCCCGAAGGATGGAAATGGCACTTTCCGTATCGGGTTCGTTTACGGTTACTTTTTGGAAACGACGTTCCAGAGCTTTATCCTTTTCAAAATATTTTTGGTATTCGTCTAAGGTCGTTGCCCCAATGGCACGAAGTTCCCCACGTGCCAGGGCAGGTTTTAGGATATTGGCAGCATCCATGGCTCCCTGACCACCGCCGGCACCCACCAAGGTGTGTATTTCATCGATGAACAAAACGATGTTGCCATCGCTGGAAGTTACCTCCTTAATGACCGCTTTCAGGCGTTCCTCAAACTCCCCTTTATATTTTGCCCCCGCAATGAGTGCGCCCATGTCCAAAGAATAGATTTCCTTGCTTTTCAGGTTTTCGGGAACATCCCCGTCCACAATCCTATGGGCCAAACCTTCGGCAATGGCTGTTTTACCTGTTCCGGGTTCGCCAACCAGCATGGGATTGTTTTTGGTACGGCGGGACAGTATTTGCAAAATCCTCCTAATTTCTTCATCCCTACCAATCACGGGATCCAATTTGCCATCCCTTGCCAATTGGTTTAGATTTCGGGCGTATTTGTTGAGTGCATTGTAGGTTTCCTCGGCACTTTGGGAAGTAACGCGATCGCCTTTACGCAATTCTTCGATGGCTGCCTTAAGCGCTTTTTCGGTGACCCCTTGGTCTTTCAAGCTCTGTGCGATAGCACTTTTTGAGTTGAAAATGGCCCACAACAAATGCTCGATGCTCACGTATTCATCGTTCATCTTTTTGGCAATGATGCTGGCTTCGTTCATTGTTTTAGCGGCTTCCCGGGACAGCATGATCTCGCCACCAGCTACTTTGGAAAATGATTCCAATTGTTTGTCCAACAGCTGGCGTAGCAAGGTGACGTTGACGTTCAATTTTTTGAGGATGAAAGGTGTTACATTTTCATCCACTTCAAAAAGGGCTTTCAGCAAGTGTTCGTTCTCAATTTGCTGGTGCCCATAGCTTTGTGCGAGCTGTTGTGCTTGCTGCAAGGCTTCTTGGCTTTTTATGGTGAAATTATTAAAGTTCATGGTACATTTTTTTCTGCTTTGGTTATTTCAAAAGCTATGCCCCGATGATTTTACGACAGAATGGCTGCTAAAAGCGCTGAAAGAGAAGACATTTTGTCGGGATGCACGGAAATGACCTTAAAAAATGAGCAGAGTCTCAGCTCAATAATTCAGCGGGTGCAATGCCGAAGCGCTCTTTGAACTTTTTGTTGAAATAGGGGGAGGACGAAATACCCACGTCGTATCGTACCTCGCTGAGGGTAAAATGAGTTTTGTGCTGCAGCAATTGATAGGCTTTCTGAAGCCGCACTTCCAACATCAACTGGACGGGAGTCATCCCCGTGTATTGTTTGATGATGCGGGTAAGCTGGCGTTGGCTATAGTTGACGTGTTCTGCAAGTTGCGTGATAGTAAAATCTTCGTTGGTCAAGTTATCGGCGATGGTCTTTTCAATTTGTCGCAGTAATTTTTGATCGGCAGAAGTGGTATCTGAAAGCAACTCCTTGTGTTCCACTTTCCATTGTTCCCTGGCTTGGTAATTGGCCAATAGGTTTTTCACCCGTGCCTTCAATTCTTCCTTGTTAAAAGGCTTTACGATGTAATCGTCTATCCCCAAAGTAAACCCCCTTATTTTATCTTCTTCCAAGGTTTTGGCCGAAATCAATATGAAGGGAACGTTTTGGCAATTTGGCAGTTGGTTCATAGCCTCCCTTAGTGCAAAACCATCCATTCGGGGCATCATAATGTCGGAAGTTATCAAATGGAACGTTTCTTTTTTCAATCGTTCCAGAGCTTCAACTCCATCAAAGGCCTTTTCACATTGGTAGAAGGGAGAGAGAATGGTTACCAGGTAATTCATCATCTCTGGGTTGTCCTCAACAATCAAAATTTTTGCAGTTTTGGAGGTTATTGGATTTTCTGGAACCTTTTCAACCTTTTTACTAGGGGTTGGGGCCTCCATGTGGGCTTTTATGGAGTTTGCGTCCATTGCTGCGATTGGGACAGGGCAAGAAAATACAAAGGTGCAACCTGTTCCGTAAGTACTTTCAACGTGCAGCGATCCATCCATCAATTCGGCCAATTCGCGCGAGAGGGAGAGTCCGATGCCAACACCACCAATGGAAGGATTTTTATTGGACTGGTAAAACCGCTCGAAGATTTTTTCTGTTTCGTCATAATGAATTCCTTCCCCATAGTCGGTAACCTTTAAGGTGAGATTAGCTTCCGATACTTCCGCAGCCACGATGACTTCTTTATTGGATGGAGAATATTTGATAGCGTTTGAAAGCAGGTTGTTGATGATCTTTTCTGTTTTTTCGGGGTCTATCAAGGCATAATACTCATCGAGAATCGTGGATTGATACCGAAGTGAAACCTCTTTCATTTCCGCCAATGATTTGAATGAAAGCACCACGCGCTTCAGAAAACTGTTCAAGGGAACTTGAGTTTTTTGAAGTCTTGTTTTTCCTTTTTCAAATTTGAGCAAGGCAAGGATATCGTTAGCGTCTTCGGTTATTTTTTTGCTATTCTCTAAAGCTACTTGGATGTTTTTTTTGACCTTTTTTGGATCATCACTTTGTTCTAGGGCAAGATTTAGGTTTCCCGAAATCAATGTTAGGGGAGTTCTGATTTCATGCGCAATGTTGCCCAAAAGCTTGGTCCTTAGCTCGTTGAACTCCTGTTCTTTTTGAAGGGCCACTTCTGTAGCTAATTTTTTTTGCTTTTGCTTGTTTGAATACCACAAAAAGAATAAACCGGCGATGAGGAGTAGTGCAATCGCGCTAAAAATGTAGCGGTTACGAGTGTTCTTTTCCTTGGCAATTTGTAATTGTTGTTGGGCAATTTCCTTGTCTTTTTGCTCGAAGTTGAATTTTGCTTCCGCCTCGGTAAAATTCGATTTTAGAAGTCGTTCATAGTGCGACTCAATACTGTCCCCAAATATTTTATGATACGTTGCAGCCTTTTCCCATTGGCCCAGCCTTTCAAATTGGTCTGCCATATTACGGGCCGATAGGGCCATATCGCGGGTGCCTTTTACCTCTGTAGATTTTTCATAAGACAACGTATAGAAATCCAATGCTGTTTTTGGATCGTTTATTTTTACGAACACGTTGCCCATATTATTATACACAGAACTAAGGTACTTGGCCTCCGAAATTTTTTCAAAGGTGGTTGCAGCCTTATTGCAATAAGCAACTGCTTCGGTGGGTTTTCCCAGAACGGCAAGGCTATTGCATTTGTGCATATACGATTCGCCAAGCATTTTATCATTTTTAGCTTCCAGGGCATACCGAATGCACTCGTCTGCGATAAAATCGAGAGTATTTTCTTCACCTTCTGCATCGTAAAGCACATAATACTTAATGGAATAGGCCCGTTGTTTCATCTCTGGGTTGGTAGTTTTCAATGCCCGTGAAATACTGCTATCGGCGTAGGTAAGACTTTTCTCTGGCTCTAGGAAAAGGTATGCGTAACACAAATTGTAGTAGTTTTTGGCAAATAAAAGGTCTAGGCTGTCCTTTGAGAGGTCTTTCCGAATTTTTAGGAATTCATTCATGGCCAGGGTTTGCTCCAAGACCTTGTCGTATTTTGCTTCCTCAATATATTGCTTTACTTCCGCAATTTTTTCAGAATAAGAGTTTGCATCGATCATTCCTTCTTGAGCCGAAATTTTCATTTCAGGACCAAACAGTGCCCACAAACACAAAGCAAGCGCAATTATTTTGAACCAATTCATGGCTCAAATATACGTAAAAATGAAGCCTTATATGCGCATGTCGAATTTGAGACAGGATATGTCCAATACAAGAAGGATTGTTGAAAAACAAGCACTTAAGTTTGCTTTCAAATTAAAAAGGGCAATTATGAAGCAACTCAAAACCATGGCACTGGGGCTCCTTTTGGGAGGAAGTGTTTGGGCGCAGGTAGGGATCAATACCACCAGTCCCAATGCCGTTTTGGACGTACGGTCCAGCAATCAAAGTACTCCCAATAACAATGACGGACTGCTCATCCCCAAAGTGGACGAATTCCCAGTTTTAAATCCTACGATAGCGCAAGATGGCATGTTGGTTTTTGTAACGGGGGCTGGAACCCCAACCAAGGGCTTTTATTACTGGAACCAAGGATCCACTTCTTGGGTTCCGATGAGTGTAGGAAATGCTACGGCTGCCTGGTACAATGCAAATACGACTACCAATGCTTCTACCACCACAGCAAACATATTCCGAACGGGAAACATAGGGATAGGGACCACTAATCCCATTTACCCTCTTGAAATAACAACCACTTCCAATACGGATGCGGTAGTGTCGAGTTTAACCAATACGGTAGATAACCTATCGGTTCGCAATGCCAATTTTTCCACTACCAGTAGTGCTGATAATGTTAATTTAACGGGTATTCGCAATAACGTTTCAGGTACAGGAACCGTAAGCGTTCAGAATATCACTGGCATGACCAATTTTATGTCCAATGCTTCTTCTGGTGGGCAGGTAGGGCTGGAAAATTCCATGACTGCTGCTGGTAATGGTGATGTAACTGGAATTCAAAATCTATTGAATTCTATTGGGAGTGGCAGTGTTTATGGCATTAAAAATACGTTTCAGGTGGGTAATGGAAACCAATACGGAGTGCATACATCTTTTACCCCAAATGCAGCTTCCAGTGCAAATCTATTTGGAACTTACGTTACTATAGGCGCAACGGCAACTAGTGGGAATTCCTACGGGATTTATGCCGATGTGCAGGGTATCAATGCATACGCAGGCTATTTTTTAGGAAATGTGACCATTGGAACAACGACAGCCAATACGTACACATTACCTGCTTCGCGCGGAACCAATGGACAAGTGATGCAGACCGATGGTAGTGGAAATGTAAGTTGGGCCACCCCAAGTGCTTTGTCTGATACATCTCCTGCTTGGTATGATGAAAGCACTACCACTGCGGCTACTACTACAAACAGTGACATCATTCGAACTGGAAATGTGGGACTCGGCGTTAGTACCGCGGATTACAGTTTGGAAATCTTCGACAATAGAGGGACAACTTCGCTTTATATAGGCATGGACGATACTTCGGCACCAACCAATACCCCTTCCTACGGCATACAAACATTAATAGATAATGACAACAATGGACTTTCTATAGGGGACTCTTATGCAATAGAAAATACCTTAAATGTACTGGCAGATAATGGCTACGGCATTCGAAATAATATTACAGGCCATTTGGGAGGTGCCAGTACGGTTTATGGAGCATATAATTCTATAAATAATGATGGTATTGGGGATGCTTATGGAACTTACAATAATGTAAGTGGGGTATCGGGTAACAATTACGGTAGTTACAATGTGGTTTTGGGAAGCGGTGTTGGAGTTTATTCTTCCGCAAGTGGAGGGGCTGATGCAGGGTACTTTCTTGGGAATGTGTCTATTGGAACAACAACTTTGAATACCTATACCTTCCCTCCAAATAGAGGTGCCAATGGGCAAATCATGCAAACTGATGGTAGCGGAAATGTAAGTTGGGTGAACCCTTCGTTAGGCGTAGAAAAGATTGATGATTTAACTGATGGCAAGTCGGATAATGATGGAACAAACAATGGGTCTTCTATTTATTTAGGCATCAATTCCGGAACTGTTGATGATGCCTCAGATAACCAAAATGTAGGGATTGGTTATGGAAGTATGGCTGCCAATACATCTGGAAGTTACAATACTGTTATTGGTTACCAAAGCTTGGCAAGTGGCACCACAGGGTTTAGCAATACGGGAGTGGGATACCAAACCCTTTATAATACAACAACTGGTTCTTTCAATACAGCAATGGGCGATTGGTCTATGGTTAATAATATTACCGGTTCTCATAATGTTGGGATAGGCTACAGCGCTCTAAGATTCAATACATTAGGGAGCAGCAATACTGCCTTGGGAAGTTCAGCACTTTGGGCAAATTTGTTGGGAAACAATAATACCGCCATTGGCAAAAGTGCCTTGGAAACCAATTCTACAGGCGATTTCAATACAGGTTTGGGAGTAGAGGCCGCGTTTAACAATATAAATGGTTCCCACATTACTGCAATTGGGAGAAGGGCTTTATATACAAATACTTCTGCTAATTATTTGGTAGCGGTAGGGAATGATGCACTTTTTTCCAATACGACTGGATTTAGCAATGTTGCTGTGGGTTATTCAGCAGGGTTTTCCAATACTGTGGGAGGTGAAAATGTATCGGTGGGAAACAGTTCTTTTTATACGAATACGAATGGTACAGGAAATGTTGCAGTAGGATATCAAGCATTATACGGCACTAGTCACACGGGTTCCAGTAATGTGGCGATTGGAAGAAATTCCATGTACTCTAATGGTGCAGGAAGTTACAACATAAGTATTGGTGATGGAGCTCTGTACAATGCAAATGCCTCCTATAATATTGCAATTGGATATCGCTCCTTGTATGGTGCGACTAATGGTTCGAGAAATACGGCTACAGGTCACGAATCCTTATTTTCCAATACTTCAGGAAGTTACAACACGGCTTTGGGGTATTATTCACTAAGGGCCAATACCATAGGCGTTCATAATGTTGCTGTTGGATATCTGGCTTTGGACAATAACACGAATGGGTACTACAATACAGCGTTGGGCTCCGAGGCCTTGTCCAGTAATGGATCGTCTGATCATAATACGGCCATAGGACACCAATCACTTTGGATTTCAACCGGTGCCTTGAACACTGGCGTAGGTTCAGGAACCTTGATACAAAATACATCCGGTTTTCGAAACAATGCTATGGGGTATTATGCCATGAGCAACAATTCCACAGGTTATAGGAATACAGCAATAGGATGTCAATCCCTTGACAATAACACCACAGGCAGTTATAACACGGCTTTGGGAAATTTTGCTTTTTCATCGGGTACTTCCTATACTAATTCTACGGCCTTGGGATACAACGCGCAACCCAATGCCAGCAATACGGTTAGGGTAGGTGATGCTTCGGTCACTACCATTGGGGGGTTTGCCAATTGGACCAATGTTTCGGATGCAAGGTTTAAAACCCAAGTTCAGGAAAATGTAGTTGGGCTGGAGTTTGTAATGAAACTACGACCCGTGACGTATCGCTTGGATATGAACGCAATAACTTCTTTCTATAAAACCCCAGAAGAACAACGCATTTATGAATCCGAAAAGCTAAAAGAAGCCGAAACCCAAATAGGGTTCCTTGCCCAGGAAGTTGAAAAAGCAGCAGCTTTGCTGCAGTTTGACTTTCACGGAGTAGATTGCCCCGAAAATGAAAATGATCACTACGGACTTCGTTACGCAGAGTTTGTTCCGGTTTTAGTAAAGGCAATACAAGAACAGCAAAAGGAGATCGAAACCCTGAAGCAAGAACTCGCTAAACTGAAAGATTTAGAAGATCGTCTAAATAAATTGGAGCAGCGCCAATAGTATCAACCGCTTATGCTATGCCCTTTTTAGCAGGAGGCTGTGTGTAGTTTTTTACTGCCGCAGCCTTTTTTGGTACTACAAAAGCTTATTCGTATATGGAGATTGAATTTGAAGGTATATTTATTTGTAGAAAAATCTTTTGGCAGTGGAGGCTTCACTTTTTGGTTTTAACTACATTTATGTTTTACATAAACCCACACTTCAATTCTGAACTATGGATAAGGACATCAAAAATCTGCTAAATGCAGAGAATATGCACATTAAAAAATTACAGGAGATTGTCAAGCAGACCATTGATGATGAAAACCTAATCATTCAAAATTTATTGAACCCTCCGAAGGAAATTTTACGGAGAGGACAGAAAGTGTCGGACAGGGTGGCAAGGTTTGGGGGCAGTTGGGCGTTTATCAGTTCATTTATGGTCGTTTTGGTGGTGTGGATCATCTACAATGTAACAGTTCCAAAAGGGGAAGAGTTTGACCCTTACCCGTTTATTTTAATGAATTTGGTATTGTCCTGTATCGCAGCACTTCAGGCACCCATCATCATGATGAGTCAAAACCGACAAGAGGAAAAGGACCGCAAACGAAATGAAAATGATTATTTAATCAATCTAAAAGCCGAACTGGAAATTAGGGCATTGCACCAAAAACTGGATTTATTGCTACAGGAGCAGATTAAAGTGCTTTTTGATAGTCAAGCTAAGCAAATGGAATTACTGAAAAAGATAGCCTCTCAAACAAATAGCTCGAAAAATCAGGAATAACCTCAAAAGATCACAACCACTTTTTACGCCTAAAATAGTAGAGCATTATTAGAAATACCAGAGCCATGACCCCCCACAGCACATAGTAGCTGTATTTAAAATGTAGTTCGGGCATGTACTCAAAGTTCATCCCATAAATTCCCGCAATGAAGGTAAGGGGAATAAAAATGGTCGCAATGATGGTAAGCACTTTCATGATGTTGTTCATCTTGTTACTTACCGTAGTCATGTACATATCCATAAGGCCCCAAACCATATCGCGGTAGATTTCGATGTTCTCATTAATTTGGATGATGTGGTCGTACACGTCCCTAAAATAATCACGAGTACGTTCTTCCATAATGGGGTTTTCGGTCTTTTCCAACCGTGAAATCACCTCCCTGAGCGGGAAGACGCTACGGCGGATTTTTAGGATTTCCCTTTTCAACATTTGGATATCCTGGGGTGTGGATTCCACTGGGTTCTCTACAAATACCTGATCTTCCATGCTTTCGATCTTTTCCCCAAAGTCTTCAACAATGGCAAAATAATTGTCCACAATGGTATCCATCAATGCAAACCCGAGGTAATCGGCACCAAAATTACGGATCTTCGATTCGGGATTGGCGATACGACCCCGAACGGAATCGAAAATATCCTCTTCCGATTCCTGAAAGGTCAGCACATAGTTTTTTCCAACAATCAATGAAATGTGCTCTATGGTAAATTGCTCCTCCTTATTGAAATAAAGCATTTTAAGCACAATGAAAAAATACTCGGGGTACTCATCTACTTTGGGGCGGTGTTCGGTATTCAAAATATCTTCCAACACCAACGGATGCAGCCCGTAAAAATCCCCAAGTTTGGCAATCTCTTCAGTGAGGTTTAAACCGTTAATGTTGATCCACGTAATCTGGTCGGTGGTCTTGAATTTAAAGGCATCCTCTACATTGTTGGTTTTGATGCACTCGAAAGAATCTTTGGCGAATTCATGAATCTCTATATCGGTTTTATCGCGCTGCTTTTGTCCTACATAACCACCAGTGCCGGGAGCTTTGCCAATGGTTTTGGCAATGCGCTTTTTCTTCGATTTGTTGTTTTTTGCCATGAATGGATTTAAAGATACCAATTATGGGGAAATGTTTTGTAATTCAGCTTATTTTTGTGCGACCATTAACAAAATGAATGTATGGGATTATTTGAATTCTTCGGAAAAAAGGAAGCCAATAATGCTCCGGATGCAGCGAATCCAATGCCATGGTTGTCCTTAACGCGCATTGAGCAACTTGATGCTCTTGTAGAAACATCCAAAACAATTCCGGTGGTTATTTTCAAGCATTCAACCACCTGTGGCATCAGTAGGATGGTCTTGCGCAATTTTGAAAAAACCTATGCCGTACCGGAGGGTTCCACCAAGCTTTACTACCTTGATTTGTTGACGTTTCGCGCTGTTTCCAATGAAGTAGCTTCCCGTTTCGGGGTTTGGCATCAAAGTCCGCAGTTAATCATAGTTAAAAATGGGGAATCGGTTTATGATGCTTCGCATCAGGGCATCGATGCTTCCAGCATTCAGAAATTCATTTAAAAAAACTCCCCTCATTGGGGGAGCTTTTTAGAAGTGGTTGTTCCTTAAAATTTCCTTGAGACGGGTTTTAATGTCCTCGCCGGCATCCAGCACCATTTGTTGGTTGGACGGAAAGGGAAAAAAATCGTTCTTGATAAATTCCAAGTCCTCTTCGGTAAGGGCCCTTTTGTCGCCCCGGTATTTGGCAAATACATTTTCAAAAACAAATTCAGTACCCAAGGGATGGCGGTTGATGATTCGATTCCTATTGAGGTCTTTATATACCACATCCCCACCTACGCGCACGCTTTTTGTCTGTTCGGTGTACGTTACGGAAGCCGTTACGGTAATGATCTTATCTACTTTTATGTCGTTCCCTAAACTATCCTTTACCACATTTCCATAGCGGTCCAGCAAGTATTCCCAACCGTCCTTGATGGTCATTTTTCGGAGGTATTCCTTTTCCGAAATACGCTCGGGTGAAATGCTTATTTCATTGAAGTTTAGGTCTATCCCATAATTGTAATAGATTCCATTTTCGGGCTGTGCATGGTATGCTGTCCAAAAATCGTCCAGGCCATAGGTATTAAAATCCAATAGTTCCCGTTCCAATCGATACGGGATAATTTGTCCTGTATGGTTGTTAAGCTCCACAAACACAAAATCGGTGCCTTGGAAATGGGCCGCATTCAATTTGTCATCCAAATTGAAATAATCGGGCTCCAACCCTTTCAAATCGCTGAAGTACCCATAGGCTTCCCGGGCATCCATGACGGTATTTCGATTCAAGTAGCTGTTTCCTTCATTGAAAAGATAGTCGGCAAAGTTTTTTTTGGAACTGATGATGTCCTTGCTGTAATCTTCCAGTACAATGTGTGCGTCAATCATCGATAACAATGGACGAACCAATTCTTGACGTCTGCCCAAATCGCAATAAGTATAATAAATTTCGCGGGAATTGGCAGGACGGTTTTCTTGCTTCAGAAACTGGATCCTTTGTTTGTCCTCGGCAACTACACGGCTGAAGGCTTCTTCCAAAAATACTTTATGCGAAGCACTGTTTTTTCCGTGTGGGTCTTTTTGTAGTTTTTTTACGGCCAATTCTATGACTTGGTCATAATCGCCCTGAAGTAACATTTTCTGATTGCGCTTTACACTATTACATCCAGTAAGCAACAGTGCAAAAAGCCAAAGGGTAATAGTTGTTCTCATAACGAAATAGTTTGGTTATGGATAGCTGTTTACAATCGTTATGCCAAACTAGACTTTACGTGCAGGGAGTACCTTGCCTTTACATTCTCCAAAACCGATGCGAACTTCCTTGTTTTGGCAATGCCCACGAAGGATTACGGTATCTCCATCGTTGATGAATTTACGCTCGGTACCGTCACTCAATTTAAGTGGCTTCGCTCCGTTCCATGTCAATTCCAACATCGAACCATAGTTTTCCGGATTGGGCCCAGAGATGGTTCCGCTGCCCATCATGTCCCCACTGCGCACGTTGCAACCGTTTACGGTATGATGTGCCAATTGCTGCACCATGGACCAATACATGTACTTAAAGTTGGAACGGCATACCACGTTTTCCACACCCCCTGAAGGTTTGATGATGGCTTCCAGATGAATGTCATAATTTTTGTTGCCGGTTTGCTGAAGGTAGGGCAGTGGCTTTGGGTTTTGCTCGGGGCCTTTTACACGGAATGCTTCGAGGGCATCCAAAGTAACGATCCATGGCGAAATGGTAGAAGCAAAGTTTTTGCCGAGGAAAGGTCCCAAAGGAACATATTCCCATGCTTGAATGTCCCTCGCACTCCAATCGTTGAACAGTACCAGCCCAAAAATGTTCTCCTCTGCTTCATCAATTGATATCGGTTTTCCCAAATCGTTGGAAGCAGTAGTGATAAAAGCCATTTCCAATTCAAAATCCAAAAGTTTGGTGGGACCAAACCCAGGAATGCCGTCTTCACCCGGTTTGGTTTGTCCTACAGGTCTGCGAATGGCCGTACCCGAAGGCACAATGGAAGAACTTCTTCCGTGGTATCCAATGGGTACATGCACCCAGTTGGGCATCAACGCATTTTCCGGTCCGCGGAACATGGTTCCTACATTGGTGGCATGTTCCTTACTGGCATAAAAATCGGTGTAATCGCCAACATCCACTGGAAGCTGCATTTCAATTTCATCCAAATCGAACAGGACTTTCTGACGGTGGTCTTCATGATCCCGAAGTTTGGGATTGTCTGCAGAAAATATTTTGGCAATCCGGTTGCGGACCAACCGCCAAGTTTTGCGGCCATCGGCTATAAAGTCGTTCAAGCTATCCTGAAGAAAAATATCGTCGGTCAGTTCGATGCCGTCAAAATACCCCAATTGGTGCAGCGCCCCAAGATCGATAGCGGTGTCCCCGATGCGGGTACCAATGGTAATGATATCGTCTCGGGTAAGGAATACCCCGAATGGAATATTCTGAATGGGAAAGTCGCTGTTTTGAGGTACGTCCAACCATGTCTTTCGGGAGGGATCATTGGCTGTAAGTGGCATAGTTTGGGTTTTAATTGTTGGTAAAATGTTAATCAAATATATAATTTCTTCGTTAGGTACCCTAAGCTTTTACTATTTTTGGTTTTAATTAACTTTTCTCAAAAAATGATCCCAAGAGACGTCCAAATTTTTGAACTAATTGAAGCCGAAAAACAACGCCAACTAAATGGTTTGGAGCTTATTGCCTCTGAAAATTTTGTAAGCCCACAAGTGTTGGAAGCTGCAGGAAGTGTACTAACCAATAAATATGCTGAAGGCTATCCCGGGAAGCGTTATTACGGTGGTTGTGAAATTGTGGACGAAGTAGAGCAGCTGGCCATTGATCGTGCTAAAGCATTATTTGGGGCTGAGTATGCCAACGTGCAACCCCACAGCGGATCCCAGGCCAATACGGCCGTTTTTGCGGCATGCATGAAACCTGGCGACAAGTTTTTGGGATTCGATCTCTCGCATGGGGGGCACTTAACCCACGGCAGTCCGGTAAATTTTTCCGGTAAATTGTACGAACCCGTTTTTTATGGAGTCGATGCCAAAACCGGGCGTATCGATATGGATAAAGTTGAAACCATTGCTTTGAAGGAAAAACCCAAAATGATCATTGCAGGTGCTTCGGCCTACTCCCGTGAATTTGATTATAAAGCTTTCCGTGAAATTGCCGATAAAGTGGGTGCCATTTTGATGGCCGACATTGCACATCCTGCAGGATTGATTGCCAAAGGAGTCATCGGGGACCCCCTTCCGCATTGCCATGTGGTTACCACTACCACCCACAAAACCCTACGAGGCCCAAGGGGCGGTATGATTTTGATGGGGCAAGATTTTGAAAACCCCTTTGGCATTACTTTAAAGAACGGTAGTTTGCGCAAAATGTCGTCGTTATTGGACAGCGGTATCTTCCCTGGTAATCAGGGGGGGCCTTTGGAGCACATTATTGCTGCCAAGGCTATTGCTTTTGGTGAAGCCTTAACCGACGATTTCCTCTATTACACGGTTCAAGTAAAGAAAAATGCCAAAATTATGGCTCAAGCTTTGGTGGAGAAAGGGTATCACTTAATTTCGGAAGGGACCGACAACCACATGATGCTTATCGACCTGCGCAATAAAAACATCACCGGAAAGGAAGCAGAAGAAGCGTTAGGAAAAGCAGACATTACGGTAAACAAAAACATGGTCCCGTTCGACGATCAGTCGCCTTTTGTTACTTCGGGCATCCGCGTAGGTACAGCAGCGGTAACCACACGCGGACTTATGGAAACTGACATGGTACACGTTGTAGATTTTATGGATGAAGTAATCCAAAACCATCAAAATGAAACCGTTTTGGAGGCCATTGCCGGAAAAGTGAATGACCTTATGTCCGGAAGGCCCTTATTCAAAAACTAACCAGTGTTTCAAACAGGGCGCCTCTATATTCGAAAGATTTCCACCTTGGATGCCCCATTCATCTACCAATTGTTAAATAGTCCTGGCTGGCTTCAATACGTTGGCGACCGTGGTGTGGATTCCGTCGAAAAGGCAGAAACCTATATCGTGGAACACTACTTGGGCAGCTACAAAAACGGATTAGGAAATTTTGTGGTCACATTAAGCAGCAGTGGAATTCCTATTGGCACCTGCGGTTTGTACCAGCGTGACAATCTGGAGCATCCAGACATTGGATTTGCCTTCCTACCCGAATACATAGGGAAGGGTTATGGGTACGAAGCAGCACGTTGTCTCTTGGACTACGCCCAAAACGATTTGCAACTTCCGAAGATTTTGGGCTTTACGGTTAATGACAACGTAGCTTCCATCAAACTTCTGGAAAAACTGGGGTTGCGTCAAATGGGCACTTACACTTTTGTGGATGATTCGGAAGAACTCTTGCTCTTTTGTACCTAAAAAATACTAGAATACCCCATTTAGGGGATGTCCGCTCTTTTATAAAATGGTAACTTTAAGCCTAGGAATAAAATCGACTTTCCTAAATGACTGTACGTTTTTTTTTGATTGTTTTCCTGCTGGGTTTAAAATTAGGGCATGCTCAACTGTATGAAGTAACTCGTTATGCCGACGATAATGGCCTACCATCCCGGATTGTCCATGATGTGGTTCAGGATAGTTTGGGATATCTTTGGGTAGCTGGCAACAATGGCCTATATAAGTTTGACGGCTCCACATTCCATTCCTATTATGCCAAACTGAACGATACTTCGGGTTTGCGAAGCAATAAAATCAATAAATTGATTGCGTCAAAAGACCAACGATTATGGATTGGGACTCCCAGTGGGCTGCATGTCCTTGAGAGGGACTCCATCCGTTATGTTTCGCTTGCATCGCGGAAAAGGGAAAACCAAAACCATGTTATTACATTATTTGAAGACAGTCGGGGTGCTATTTGGGTAGGAACCTACGAAGGTTTTTTTCGAATAGATCCTATATCGAATACCGCGTCCGAGTTTCCTGAAATTCAAAATGTCGCACAGGAAGCTGCTTCTGTATGGGGAGTTTCGGAAGATTCCGAAGGGAATATCTGGATTGGAAGGGGAGATGCTAGTCCTTTGATCTATGATCCGCAAACTGGAACTTTCCGATTAGTGAAGGTGCTATTGGAGATGTCAGAAATTCCTGAAGATTTGATTTTGTTTGAATTTGTGGAATTTGAACCCGGTTTGTTTTTAATCGAATCCAGCAATGGGCTCCTTAAAGGGGTCCTCCAAGGAGACAACAAATTAATTGTAGATTATTTTTACACCCCCGAAGGAAAACCAGCTTCTACCAATTTCATTTATAAGGTTTTAGTGGATAGTCAGGGAAGCATCTGGACGGCGACTTGGAAATACTATTGCAGAAAATTTGTTCTTAAAGATGGATTTTTGGTTGAAGTTGCACTACAAGGGACTAAGGACTTTGACAAAATGTCCAATTTTTCGCGCAGTGTTTTTGAGGATGCCCAAAAAAATATTTGGATGCCCAATTCAAATGGGTTGTTCAAATTTAGTAAAGCTGGGGACCGTATTTCGGTATTTCCACCGCCCCATTTGGAAAATTGTTTGGAAAACGTAAGTATTTATAGCATTCTGGAGGATAAAAAAAATCGCTTTTGGATCAATACCCCAAGCCATTTATACCGCATCAATAAAAGGGATATTCTCGAAGGCAAATGCCCCACAAAGTATCTGGCCTTTGATGATGAGAAATTTCAATTGGCTAGGGACATGATTATCGACAGCCAAAATAGGTTGTGGATTAGTGGCCAAGGTGGAATAAGTATTTCCCAGTTAGATTTCAATGACGAACCCGGGCCCTTTTTTCACCTTAATGTACCCAAGGGCTTGCCGCACTTATGGTCGTATGAGGTCTTGGAAGAGAACCCCCAAACATTTTGGGTCGGAAATTACCATCGGTTACTAAAAATAACGTTTGAAGAAGACAATTTTCGCGCTCCCAAGATAACCACTTTTGACTCCAGCCCCGACCGTGCGGACGCGCTCATCAATTCTTATTCGTTACAATTGGCTAAAGACCGCAACGGCCAACTTTGGGTAGGCACTTTTTCTGGGTTAAGCAAATTGCAATCTGAAGAAGATGGAGGCCATTTTAAGAATTATTCCAGTGTTTTTGGAAAAGCCGACCACCTAAGTAACAACTCCATCAAACGGATTTTTGTGGATAGTCAAGGCCGAATTTGGATTGGAACGCAAGAGGGCTTGAATTTGTACCAAGAAACGGATGATTCTTTTTTGCAATTTGGAAGGCAAGAAGGGTTGCCCTCAGAATACATATTGGGTATTGCAGAAGATTCGCAAAGCTACTTATGGGTAACTACCACCAATGGGGTTTTTAGGGGTATTTATAACGCTTCCATGCAAGGTTTTGTACATATTGAATACTTTCATACCAAGGATGGACTGGCGGATAATATTTCAAACAGGAACGCGCTATACATCGATAAAGAGGACAATGTATTTATTGGAAGTAGTAAAGGAATCAGCGTATTGAACCCTTTGAAAGCTGTTCAAGAAGTGCGCCCTTTCCATCTTGGGGTCACAACGCTGGAGTGTATTCAGCAGAAGGAAACGGGTTTTGTTTCCATCCTCGATCGAATGAAAGATGAAACCTTGCATTTGTCCTATTACGAGAATTCCATTCGTCTGCAGTACTCGGTTCTCGATTTTACACAACCCAAATTTAACCAATACCGTCACAAGTTCCTTCCCCTTAATGAAGATTGGATTTATACCGAAAACGATTCAAAACTAACCTACTACAATTTGCCCCCTGGGTCCTATGAATTGATACTCGACGGCCAAAACAATCAAGGAATTTGGAAAGAAACCCCCATTAAATTAACGCTGTTCATCGCGCCTCCTTTTTGGAAATCCGATTGGGCCTTGACGGTATATGTTGTTTTTGGATTGGCTTTAATTGTAATGTTATATATGCTGCGCATTCGCAAAAGAGTCCGGGAACTGGAACAGGAAACCCGTTTGGAAAAGGCATTGATCCGCGAACGGGAGCTATTGCGAAATCAGAATGCGGCCGATTTTCATGATGAATTGGGATCGAAAGTTACCAAGCTTTCCATGTACCTTACACTGGTGGAACGCAACTTGCAGGAAAATGCAGATACCGCTTCATGGTTGGGGAAAATGAGGGATACCATCAAAGAACTTTCTGGGAGCTTCAGGGACTTGCTTTGGGTAATCGATCCCCAAAAGGATACCTTGGGCGATACCATTATACGGTTAAGGGATTTTGGTGAAGACCTGTTTCAAACTACGGAAACCAATTTTAGGTGCTCTGGATTCCAAGATATCCTACTTGCGGTAAACATTGACCCCCAAACCAAGAAACAACTAATCATGGTATTTAAGGAAGCCATGCACAATTGTGCAAAACATGCCGAAGCGAGCGAAGTGATTTTGAATGTTTCTCTCACAGACAATCTAGCTATGATGCAGCTTTTGGATAACGGTAAAGGGTTTTTGCCAAATGCTGTAGATGAAGGAAGGGGGCTTCGGAATATGAAATTGCGCTGTCTGCGAATAGGAGCGCTATTAACCGTAGAATCCTCCAACGGCAGTACAAAAATCCAAGTGAGTGCTATTCCGATTTTGGAAACCAGAAACGCTTTGCAATGAAATGAAAAACGTCTTGAACGATAAAATACACATAGCCATTGTTGAGGATGATCCGGAAATCCGCCAAACCCTTAGCCTTATCATCGATGGCTCCCAAGGGTTTGTTTGCAAACACGTTTTTCCAGATGGGGAATCTGCCATTAAAGGAATCAAGGATATTCCTGTGGATGTGGTGCTTATGGATATTGATTTGCCAGGAATTTCGGGTATCGAAGCTACTCGACTCATGAAAAGGGAGCATCCCAAAATGGATTTTATCATGCTTACGGTTCAAAGTGACGACGATTCGATTTTTGAATCCCTTTGCGTGGGGGCTTCTGGCTATTTGTTGAAAGATACCAATCCAGCAGACTTGTTAGTGCACATCCGTGAAGTTTTTGAAGGAGGCTCACCCATGAGCAGCCAAATTGCAAGACGCATCATCAATTCCTTTCGAATCATTGAAAACCCGCTTTCCGATCGAGAAACCGAAGTGCTCAAAAATCTCAGTAAGGGATTCAACTACAAGGAAATTGCTGAGGAAATGTATTTGAGCCCACATACTGTAAAAACCCATATCAAAAATATCTACGGAAAGCTTCATGTGAACAACCGAGCCGAGGCTATTTACAAGGCCATCAAACAAAAATTGATATAAATACCCCATATGAGCGATTGACGAAAGCATCTGTTTGTCAGACTTTTGCGATGTATTAATCATAAATAATCTGACAATGAAAAGCCTTACTTTAACAAAAATCACTTTTGCCCTTTTGTTTTCCCTTCTAATGACTGCCAGTTATGGACAAGACGTCAAAGGAATCGTGAAACGGAAATTAAAGAAACGCGCTAATGACAATATCGAGAAAACGGTCGATGAAGGATTGGATGCCATTGAGGGAAAAAACCCAGATGTGGTAGGACAGGGCCCCAATGGCGATATTGTAATTGTTTCCAGGGATGAAGAAGGAAACAATGCTCCCTTGATGAATTTTATTCACCCCGGGACTGCTATTTTTGTGGATGACTTCAATATTGAAAAGCCAACAGAGTTTCCCTCTAAATGGACCCAAATGGATGGCACATTCCAAAATGCACAAGCCTTGAACAACGGTCAAAAAGACGGTATGGTAGAAGTGCTAACCAACAAAGGGACCATGCGTCCTACCATTGTTGGGGATAGGTATCTTGGCCATGACTTTAAATTGGAAATGCAGGTATATTTTCACAACATGGGGAATGAACAGTATATATTCAAACTAAAGAATACCGATAATATCTATACCAATCACGAAGTCCGTGTAGGAAATGGTATTATGTGGAATGGATCGGAAGCAATTTCCAGAATGCCTGAAGGACTTTGGGGTTCTGGGTGGCATACCATTCAACTATCCTTTAATCGAGGAAATTTGAAAGGTTATTTGGATGGTATCATGTTGATAAACGACCCCGATATTACTACGAATCCAGACTACGTAAAAGATTTCTTCACGCATTTGGAAGTAAATGTACTCTCGCCCTCCTCCAATGCCAATCCACGTAAACCAGGGCGCATCACCTATTTTGCTATCGGCGGGAAGGGCCACGACCTTTATAATGCTTTGAAAAGCGAAGGGAAATTGGTTATGAACAACATCAATTTCGAAGTGAATTCTTACATTATCAATCCTAGCTCATATGGGGTATTGGATGAAATCGCTGGAATGATGAATGCCTATCGGGAAATCAACCTAAGTGTTCAGGGGCATACCGATTCTGATGGAACCAATGAGTTCAATCAAACGCTTTCCGAAAACCGGGCGAAGGCAGTGGTGGATTATTTAGTTAAAAAAGGGATTTCGGGTAAACGCCTTTCCAGTATGGGGTATGGAGAAAAGAAACCTATCGATCCCACTAGTTCTGAAATGGCCAAAGCTAAAAATAGGCGGGTGGAGTTTGTGTTGCAATAATTCGAAGTTTAACGGCACAAAAAAAGCCTTCAAATTTGAAGGCTTTTTAAGGTTTGTTTTGAAAAAAATCAATCCTCAATAGGAAACACCGTACTCTCATAAGCACCAGCATCTGGGGCGGTGGCGCTGCGCAGGATCCCACTTAAATCGAAGGGTACTTGTGCCGAAACCGAGGGGTCGGCAATGTCTTCAGCTCCAGAGGTTCCTGTTTCAATATTGTAATTATTGAGGGTTACTTCCTGAAATGAAGGGTCCTGGTTAAAGGTACAGCTGGTATACAAGCTGGCATTACTGAAGTTGTAATCGGGATTGCCTTCAAAATTACCTTGTGGATCTTCAAAACGAATCAGGGAATGGTTGAAATTGAAATTAAAGGCAGCCCCTGCTTCCTTAGCCAAGCCCAGTTCGCGCTGTTCACTTCCGTAAATAATGCAATTGTTGAAATTGGCTTCCTCCAGATCGGCAATCAGCAATTCACCTTCACTCACCTGTAAAAAATTATCCAAAGTTACCGATGGAAAGCTTCTGAAGCTGTTCACCCAATAATTCCCAAAGGTACAATGGTTGAAGGTATAACGCCCACCCAAGGAACAGGCCAAAACCGATTGCCCCGCATTGGCAATGACCATATTTTCGGCATAGACGTCGCCTGTTCGTGCCAACAATCCTACGTTGGAACTGTTATAAATTTCCACATTGTTAAGGGTAAGGGTCCGATCCCCATCGTTACCTTCCATCAAGAGTCCTACGATGCCATTTTTAATGGTTGTGTAGCTCAATTCGTTGTTGGTGCTGCCGTTGGTTAACCAAATGGTTCCCCATTGACCGGGGATATCGGAGAAGCTGGGTTCGAGGCGATCGCCTTCAAACACAATCTGATTCTCCATGAGTTCGGGGTCGCTACTGGGTGCCCCATTGGCTTTGAACGACGCTGTATTGGCTACCAAAATCCCACTACCCGAATGAAAATGGATTCTGGCTCCGGGTTGTACATTCAGGGTTTTGCCAGCCGCAACTGCAGCATAGCCATAGATTACGTAGGGTTTATCGTTCGTGAAAGTTAGTTCGCTATCGTCCAAGAAAAAACCATAAATGAGTAATGGTTCTTCTGCAGTACCCAAATTGAGGGTTTCGGTGGTACCGTCGGGATACTTTTCGGGAAAAAGGAAAACCGCGTCCTGGATAAGGGTGACCAATTCTACTTTTTGCTCGTTGGCCCCGCTGTCAAAAACAATCTGGTCCGTATACAGGAATTGGGTGTTGTTGGTTTGGGTTGTGACATCGACGGTGGTTTCAATGAAGATGAAAATACTGTCTTTGGCCATAATCTGTACATTTTCGAAAACCTTTCCCGGAATGCCATCTACGTTCAAACGGTAGTTTGAATTTTCTCCTTGTCCCAAACGCACCGAGGGAATGTTAATGTCCTCGCTGCTGCGGTTGTATACCTTAAGGTTATAGGTGCTGGAGCCTATGTTGGAAAAAACGGTGTCCAGGAAAATGGTGTCTTTTGAAAATTCAAGATTTCCGGTACTGGGAGTGGTTTCAAAATCGTTCCGGCAAGAACTCCACAGCAAAACCGCGCTAATTACCAAAAGACCATATACGTACTTCATGCAAGTAATTTTTTGTAAAAATATAACTTTTTATGA
>DJVA01000100.1 GCA_002440705.1 Flavobacteriaceae bacterium UBA6268
CGGCATTTTCACTTAAATCGCCTTTGTCGCGGGCATCGGCAATGGCCTGGGAAGCTCGGGGACGTTCCACGTCCTTGAGCTGATTCAATTCGTCACGTAACTTTTTAAGTCCTTCGGCAGTGTAATAAGATACTTTACTCATAACTTCATCGTTTAATAATCATTCATTCCACACGATCCATTTCATCAAAAGCATCAGGAATGAAAAAATCCCATGCAGGACGGGATTTCATTGCAAATATACTAAAAATTTACTTCTAATGGATTTGTTGTATTTTCGTATCCTTAAAAATAATAAGATGTTGCGCTATTTGATTGCCTTTTTTTTATTGGTCCTTTTGGCCTCCTGTGGCAAAAATGACGATGGGAAAGTTAATGACAATAACCCCTATTTGACGGCTCCTATCGTTAATTTAAATCTTAACCTGAACCTGCCAGAATACAATCCATTGCAATTCCCCGGAAACTATTTGATCCTTTCCCAGCAGGGCATCAAAGGCATTGTGGTTTATAATGTGAACAATAGCCTGTACACTGCCTTCGACCTGAGCGACCCCAACCACCTCCCTAGCAATTGCTCCAAAATGACCTTGGAAGGCATCATCGCCACTTGTGAATGCGGAGACGGCAACAAATACGATATCGTAACGGGGCAACATCAAAGCAATCAGCAAAGCTACCCCATGCTGGCCTACCGGGTTCTGCGTAACGGAAACACCGTTTCCATCACCAATTAAAATTGCAGGGAAGCCCCCACTAAAAAATTAAGGGTGGCCTGTGGATAATACCCCGTGCCTTCAATGGTGGTTACCATTCCCGGATTGGTATAATCGTCATCGTACGTATAATAATACCCATTGGAAACATAGTTAACATCGAATAGGTTGTTCACCAAAGCTGAAAAAGTAAGCGCTTTTGCGAAGGGCAATTCCTGAAGGGTATAACTGATGTTGAAATCGTTGGTAAAATAGGCCTCCAGTTTCGACACTGCGCTATCCACGTTCCCCATGTACTGTTCCCCAACATATTTGGAAAGGAGAGCCAGTTTTAGGTTTTGTGAGGGCTTGAACTCCAAAATGTTCCCGGCAACAATGGCTGGTGAAAAGGAAATATGGGTATTGCCCAAATTTACCAGCGCTCCATCGACCGAGGCAATAAAATCGACATTGCGGTTGTCGCTCAAGGCTACATTGGGTTGCAAGGACCATTGTTTGTTGAGTCCAATCTGTGCGTCCACTTCCAGCCCCAATCGGTAACTTTGACCACTAGTGGCGCGTAGGGGGGCCCCTACGTCGTCCAGTGCCCCTGTAAGCACCAACTGATCGCGGTAATCCATAAAATACACATTGGCATTCAGTTGCAGGTGTTCCCTGCGCCAGCGCCAGCCCAATTCGTAATCGTTCAATTTTTCCGCGGTAAACACCCCTTCCTCAAAATCGCTGCGCCTTGGTTCGCGATGGGCCCGTCCATACGAAAGATAGAGCCCGTGCGCTTCGTTTAATTGAAGACTGACTCCTGCCTTTGGATTGAAAAACGAATACCTTCGTTGCTCATTCAACGGAGTAACCTTCGATGTGCGCCCCGAAGTGCGGTAACTCACCAATCGTGCCTGTAAGTCTCCAAAAAAGCTCCAAGAAGCATTCAAACGGTAGGTGGCTTTGCTAAAGGCCGTGAATTCATTTTTATCCCCATTCCCCAAATAATAGCGGTCGCCCAATTCACTCGTCCCGGCATAACGTGCCCAAATCACTTCCCCGTAATGGTCCCCACCGTAGTAGCTATAGAATAACCCACTAGTTATGTCCCACGCGGAGTTATGGTAATTTACGTGCACATTGGCCGCATAAAAATTGTTGTTCAACCAACGTCTGCGCACCAAATCGGAAGTTTCAATGGTTTCCCCGCCAATGGTAATGGGGTCGATGCCATAAAAACTTAGGTAGGAATCGTTGGAAAACAACACATTTTGACTGTACCAATCGTCCACGTATTCTTCGTAATACCCATGGCCATGCGTGTAATTCAAGGTGGCATTGGCACTCCAAAAATTGTTGAAGCGGTGATTTAAAAGTAGCTGAAAATGATTCTGGGCATAGTCATCCACCTGGTTTTTGTAAAAGCCCTCAAAATTACCTTCGGCATCAAACTGAATGCCCGCTGGGTTGTAGGTACGGTCATTTTCCAGGGTAACGGCATCGATCCCGTACCACGATTGGTAGGTAATTTCCTTTCCACCAAATGCCAAGGCTTTAAGGTTTGTATTCTTGGTATGGTAACTTCCTTGAAGAAAATAGGATTTCAGGTTGCTGGAGGCGCGGTCGATGTAGCCTTCCGAAGTAATTTTGGAAAGCCTCCCTGAAAACTCAAAAAAATCTTTCAACAGCCCCGTACTAAACTTGGCGGTATGCTTCCACGTTTCGAACGAACCATAGCTATTGGCAAACGAGGCATTGGCCGTTTCCGAAACCACCTCGGTCAACAGATTGAGACTCGCCCCAAAAGAACCCGACCCGTTGGTGGAGGTTCCTACCCCCCGTTGGAGTTGCAAACTTTCCATGGAGGAGGCAAAATCGGGCAAATCGACCCAAAAGGTCCCTTGGCTTTCGGCATCATTGTAAGGAATGCCATTAAGGGTCACATTCACCCTACTGGCATCGCTTCCCCGCACCCGGATGCCCGTATAGCCCACTCCTGCTCCGGCGTCACTGGTGGTAACTACTCCCGGGAGGTAATTGAGCAATAAGGGTAAATCCTGCCCCAAGTTGCGGGATGCCAGTTGTTCCTTACCGACATTGGAATGGGTAATGGGTGAAGTGGCCGTTACCCTAACAGCCTTCAGGAGGACTTCATCCAAGGTTTCCACTTTTGTGGAATCGACGGCCGTGTTTTCCTGAGCCAATACCGGCAAGGCCGCAAGCAGCAGGACGATTGGTAAATGCAATGACTTCATTCGTAAAAAGATTACGAATAAAAGGGGTCATTATTCTGGGTGAAACATTTGATTTTTGAGTACCTGGAAATCCATGGTGCTCGGTTGCAATTCCCTAAACAGCATTACCTGTTCTAGGTTCAACGGGTATAATCTCAGCCATCAGGATTTCTGATTTTGGATTTAGGATTTCTGATTTAAGATTCAATGGGTTTTCTAGAAAACTTTAAAAATCTATATTCGTCAATCTGCAATCGTCAATCATCAATCAATTAGCACCCCTTCGAGATGTAGCACAAAGGTATGCAATTAATCGGTTTGGGGAGGCCTACGTTGGGCCTTTTTTAAACCTTGGCGTCTTTTGGCTTCCAATCGTTTCTCGATCACGGCCTTTGGAAGTTTTGATTTTTTTCGGGGTTTTGGAATCCTGAGGTTTTCCTGCAATAACTGCAGCAAGCGCTCGATGACCAATTTTTTGTTGCGATGCTGGCTTCGGGTTTCCCCGCATTGCATCAACAGGATGCCATCCGCGGTCAATCGGGATCCCAATTTTTCTTGAAGTCGTTGTTTTTCTGCCTCCGTCAAACCCTCCGATTGCAATACATTGAAGGACAGTTCTATTTTGGAGGCCGTTTTATTGACGTGCTGACCTCCGGGACCGCTACTCCGAAGGGCCTTAAATTCCAGTTCCTGAAGAATTTTATCCAACTTCATTACGCATTGGGTCGGTGTTCCTTTTTCAACAGGTCGTTCACGGTTTTCACGGGATTGAAGGTGCTATTGGGCACTTCAATAAACACCGTATTCCACTTGGCCATAGAACCGTTCCACAAGCCTGGCAATTCTAATGCCTTAAGGGATTTACCGTTTTCGTATTTCTTGGAAATGAACCCCGTGTTGGGATCACGGAAGTGTTTCAAATTGAATTTATTTCCTTGATAATCGCGCAGGCCACACACCAAGTCCACGGGATTGAAATGCGTGGCTTCCTTCAAAATAGTATTTTGGTGGGCATCTTCCAGATTGATTTGAGAAGTCTCCACAATTTGCAGGGATGTGACCCCTTCATCGTCCTTTACCCAAAAAGGGCCACCACCGGGAGCCCCGGTATTTTTTACCACACCACACACTCGAAGGGGACGGTCCAATACTTCAATCAATCCCGATTTTCCGGTGGGAATGTCTTTGATGTTCAGTTCGTTCCAAATAAAAGAGTGCATTTCCTTCATCCGGTCCAGGGTAATTTCCTCCTCCAATTCCTTCAAATACCCAAAAATCCGTTTCTGCAGCCACAACAATTTCCCGGCGAGTGCTTTTTTGTAAAAGGCAATCTCCTCGACATATTCCTGGGCCGCTACGTTGTCGATATTTTTAATAAACACCACATCGGCATCTACCTCATTCAGGTTTTCCAACAAAGCCCCATGACCTGAAGGGCGAAACACCAATTGGCCTGCTGCATCCCGGAAGGGAATATTGTCTTCGGTCACCGCTAGGGTATCGGTTTGCTTTTTTTGAAAGGAATAACTGATGTGGAAATTTTTTCGTGTTTTCCGGGAGACCCTATGCTTGATGTTCTCAAATTCGGTTTTGAAATACTCCAGATGTTTTTCCGAAAACGTAAAATGCAAGTAGACCTCGTCCTCTACTGCCGCGTAATACGCCGCCTCATAAAGGTGCTCTTCAAAGGCCGTTGCCGTATGTTTCTTGTACTTATGAAAGGGAATCAATCCTTTTGGCATCTTGCCAAAATTAAGTCCGTCCTCCGCCAGCAAGGTCTGGACCAACAGATTATGGCGCTTCCCTTTGGACGATTGTTTAAAATATGGATGCAATTCCCGGATTTTGGACCGTACCTGATTGATGAAGGCAAAATCCTTCAAGCCGTTGAAGAAGATCTCAATGCGGTTGGTGTCTTGTTTCTTTAGATAGGAGCGGAAGGTTTCTTTTTCCGGATCGTAGCTTTCCAAGAACTCATAGAGGAATTTGAACATGCGGGTAGCTGCTCCGGAAGCCGGGACAAACTTTACGATATCCAATCCATGGTTCCTGCTTTCGTAAAGTGCTTCCAATTTTTCGAGGGCTGGTTTGCCTAAGGACTGAATCCCGTTGCCTACCGTTGCCGTAGTCACAATATCGGCAAAGGGAATACCTCTTGCAAAGGTTTCCAGGTGCTTCACGACTTTATTGATGGTAAGCTGGTGTTCCTTTATTTGTACAACATCCTTTTCTGTAAGCATACTCCTTTATTTGCGACCCTCCAAAGTTTGAATGGCCAGCTGCAATTGTTCTTTTTCATTTCCAACCAGTTGGGTGTAGGGCAACCGATGTTCTTGCAATTCTGCTTCAAACATACGAAATAGCGTCGACCTGTCATAGGGTCTATCACGCAAATCATCCGCTTCCCAAGGCACCTCGATACTGGTCAAAAAATAGTGATCGTACGAGTGAAGTTCTACAGCTTCCAAGATGGCTTTGGGGCAGTTCCCATAATAATATTTACAATAAACCTTCAATTGGCGAAGGTTGGTGTCGCAAAACAAAAAACGATTTGTTTTTAAACTGGTAGCGTTCTCCAATTCCATTTGGCCAACGGCAATTGGCATCAAATCCTCTTTCGAAATGAGTTCCTTGGTGATATCCCACTTTTGTTGCAAATGGCTACGCATGTACTCTGGCACCCATTGCGTGTTGAAATGCAAGGCCAGCTGTTCGGCCAGGGTAGTTTTCCCCGTGGATTCAGGGCCAAAGAGTACTATTCTTTGGCAGTCTGCGGGTTGTTGTCCAAGTATTTTTTCCATGCAAAATAGCCTTGTATGGCGAGTATCGTGAAAATCAAATATTGCAAAGATAACATTCCCAGTCCGCGGTAGGCGTACAAGGGAACGGTAATGAGGTCGGCAAAAATCCAAAGCGTCCAGTTTTCCAATTTCTTGATGGCCATGTACCACATGGCGGTAAAGAATACCCCCGAGGTAAAAATATCGATATAATTGGCCCATTCCAACTCATATCCAAACCCTAGATAGACGAAATAGGTAACCAGCATGGTCAATACAAAAAAACCAAATCCAATCCCTTTTTCCCTGGTGTTGGTTCTGGAAATACGAACCACAGTCTTGTGGTTTTTCTTCCGGGCCCAGTTCCACCAGCCATAGACGCTCATCACCGAATAGTACACATTCATCATCATATCGCCAAAATAATGTGCTCGATACAAAAGATACACCGTAATAATGGTAGCCACCAACCCAGTAGGATACACCCAGATATGCTCTTTTTTCGCGTACCACACACTGGCAATCCCAAAAAAGAAAGCGAGGCCCTCTAGTACTATAAGAATTCCGGGCGTATTGCGATAAGGATCCAGGAAAAAATCAAAAATCGGACTCATAGTTACGCTTTTTCAAAGGCTGTACCCATCACCACCATTTGGGCACCTGCTTGGTAGGCTTCTTCCAATTGTATTTTGGTTTTGATACCTCCGCCAACTATCAAGGGGATGGAGAGTTCCTTTCGCACGGCGGTAATAATCTTGGGGGCTACGGAAAGTTTCGCCCCACTTCCCGCTTCCAGGTACACTACTTGTGCTCCCATCAACTCCGCCGCCTTTGCCGTATCCACAATGTTGTTCAAATCGTTTTGAGGCATTGGTTCGGTTGCCGTAATTCGGGCTACGGCCGAAGGGTTGCCTCCATCCAAAAGTAGGTACCCGGTTGGGATTACTTCCAGCTTCGTTCCACGAAGCGATGTCACGGCCTTTACTTGCTGGCCCACGAGGTATTCGGGATTCCTCCCCGAGAGTAGGCTCAGGAACAAGACGGCATCGGCCAGTGGAGTTATTTGGGAAACGTCCCCCGGAAAGAGGACCAGGGGTTTGGCTGTGTACAATTTCAATTCCTTCACAACGGCTTCGGCCCATCCTTTTGGTACGGTACTACCTCCTACAAATAGGTGCGTTACTTCGGAAGGTAAGGTCCTTAGAAATGATGCGGTTCCTGCGAGATCAAACTTTTCAGGGTCGATTAAAACTGCCAGTAACCGCTGATTTTTCAGCAAGGCATCGGTAAAGGAATGAAGGACGGGCTTTGAAAACATAAGAATCAGGAAATTAGGGCATAGGCACAAGTATAACCTTCAAATTCGTGAAACCAAATAGCAAAAGCCTCCAACCTTCCCTGAAAGCTTACGCTGGCCGTGGTCGCCATCACGTCCATATCGAAATCCTCTACATAAATGTGCTTCAGGAAACTCACCCCAGGCTCGGCAAAACTTTTGTACAAACTTTCCTTGGCGCCCCAAACCATGGTCAATTTTCGAATCAAAGCGTCTTCGTTGGCCAGGGTTCGGTATTCCTCCAAAGGGGTAAATTTATGGGCTATTTTTAGGATTTTGCTGCGCTGCATTTCGATATCAATCCCCACCTCCACATCGCTTATGATGATGGCCGAAAAAATAAAGGAATGGGTAATGGAAATCTTTTTGCCGTCCTTCAGATGGGGTTTGCCTTTTTCATCATAAAAAAGGTCAAAATCATCGTATCCCATTTCGGCCAATAAATGCCGCACACTCATAAATCCCCGTCGGTGCAAATCGCTTTTCATCCCGTCCACGCGATCCCTACAATGCCTTGTAAGTTCGATGCCTTTAGAAAGGACTTCAAAGGATTCTTCAATCTTCCAAATGAGGACTTTAGTAGCGGGGTTAACTGTTATTGTTTTGTAAAGAGGCATATAATGTGAAGGATATTCCGTAATTTTGCCCTCTGAAAAATCTTCAGAAAAGATAACGCTCAAATATACTAATATGTCTACGAAAACCGTGACTTACGTACCGTTTAAAGTAAAAGATATTTCCTTGGCCGACTGGGGCCGCAAGGAAATCGAATTGGCCGAAGCCGAAATGCCCGGCTTGATGTCGCTTCGGGAAGAATATAAAAACCAACAGCCCTTGAAAGGGGCCCGCATTGCGGGTTGTTTGCACATGACCATCCAAACTGCCGTGCTTATCGAAACCCTGCAAGCCTTGGGTGCCGAAGTGACCTGGAGTTCCTGCAACATTTTCTCTACCCAAGACCATGCGGCTGCAGCCATTGCCGCTGCCGGAATTCCGGTGTATGCCTGGAAAGGGATGAACGAAGAAGAGTTTGACTGGTGCATCGAGCAAACCTTGTTCTTTGGGGAAGACCGCCAGCCCTTGAACATGATCTTGGACGATGGCGGCGACCTTACCAACATGGTCTTGGACAAATACCCCGAACTGGTTTCAGGAATCAAAGGGTTGAGCGAGGAAACCACCACAGGAGTGCATCGCCTCTACGAACGTATGGAAAATGGCACCCTCCCCATGCCTGCCATCAACGTGAACGATAGTGTGACCAAATCAAAATTCGACAATAAATTTGGTTGCCGTGAAAGTGCCGTGGATGCCATCCGCCGTGCGACCGACATCATGATGGCTGGAAAACGTGTGGTGGTGTGTGGCTATGGCGACGTAGGAAAAGGAACTGCCGCTTCCTTTAAAGGAGCTGGCTCCATTGTAACGGTGACCGAAATTGACCCCATTTGTGCCTTGCAAGCCGCCATGGATGGTTTTGAAGTGAAGCGTTTGGAAACGGTTGTGGGTAAAGCAGACATTGTCATTACCACTACCGGAAACAAGGACATTGTGTGTGGCGAACACTTTGAAGCCATGAAAGACAAGACCATCGTGTGTAACATTGGACACTTCGACAACGAGATTGACGTGGCCTGGTTGAAGCGAAACCACGGCAGTACCAAAGTGGAGATCAAACCACAGGTAGATAAATATACCGTGAATGGCAACGACATCATCCTATTGGCCGAAGGGCGTTTGGTAAATTTGGGTTGTGCTACGGGGCACCCCAGTTTTGTGATGAGCAACTCTTTTACCAACCAAACCTTGGCGCAGATCGAGCTGTGGAACAACAGCGGCGCTTACGAAAACAAGGTGTACACCCTTCCAAAACATTTGGACGAAAAAGTGGCCAAGCTGCACTTGGAAAAAATTGGTGTGGAACTCACCGAGCTGCGCCCCGACCAAGCCAAGTACATCGGAGTAGACGTAGAAGGCCCTTACAAACCAGATTATTACAGGTACTAAAACTGTGACCGCTTTAGTTTTAGAAATAATAAAAAGAAAAACCCTGCCAATTGGCAGGGTTTTTCTTTTTGTTCTCTCTAAAGTTTGTTTGAAACTAAGCCTCTCCGCGAGGTACGATGGAAACAAACGATTTGCCACCGCTTTTCTTTTCAAACTTTACGGTACCGTCTACTTTGGCGTGCAGTGTATGGTCCTTTCCGGCATACACGTTGTCACCTGGGTGGTGTTGCGTACCGCGTTGTCGTACGATGATATTTCCGGCAACGGCTTCCTGTCCACCAAAAATCTTCACGCCCAAGCGTTTCGATTCTGATTCGCGACCGTTCTTCGAACTACCAACTCCTTTTTTGTGAGCCATTTTCTTTCGGTTTTATGGTTTAACGTTGGTGCAGGTTACTTACGCACCCCACCGTCCAATTTTTCTTGTAAATCTTTCAATTCGTCCCATTTACCATCGGCTGCCAATTGGGCTTGCTCTGGCCAAGTGTCTGGAACGTGGTTGCCACGAACGTCGGCAATGATTTCGGCAATCTTTGCGGGCTTGGCTTTAGCCAAATCGGCATAGGTTGCAATTCCTGCAGCGATCAAGGTTTCGGCAATTTTTGGCCCGATGCCTTCAATCTTTTTCAAATCGTCGGCTTTACCGGCCGCCTTTTTCGGTGCCGCAGCTTTTGGAGTTTCTTTTTCAACTGCTTTTGAAGCTTCTTTTACTGCTGCTTTTGGAGCTTCCTCTTTTTTGGGCTCGGCTTTCTTGGCAGGGGCTGCTTTTTTGGTAGCGCCAGAAGCTACAATGCTTTCAATCACAATTTGGGAAAGGTACTGGCGGTGTCCATTCTTCACCCGGTACCCTTTTCTTCGTTTCTTTTTGAAAACGATCACCTTATCTCCTTTAAGGTGTTTCAAGACTTTTGCTCCAACTTGAGCGCCGTCTATAGCGGGGGCGCCAACAGTTACTTTGTCTCCGTCGCCAATGAGAAGCACGTTGTCGAACTCGACTTTTTTGCCTTCCTCAGTAGCCAAACGGTTTACAAAGACTTTCTGGTCTTTTGCAACTTTGAATTGCTGCCCTGCTATCTCTACAATTGC
>DJVA01000035.1 GCA_002440705.1 Flavobacteriaceae bacterium UBA6268
AATGTCCAGTGGACATTTTTAGTGAAGGTGCCAGACTGCCGCACGGGCAAAAATACCATCGGGCGCAAGCCCGAAACTTCTTTTCTGTAAGCATAGGTAGCCCTTCCCGTTAAAAACCGACCGTAGGGAGGCCTGTTCCCGAAGCCTTGGAGGGAATTTAGGGAGGGCTTCCGATTGCAGGAGCACTCCGTGTCCTGCAAATGCCTACCAGAAAAGTGCCTTTTCTTTTGCTTCGTTTTCTTTGGGCAAGCAAAGAAAATGAACGTACAAAAAATATTTAACCTGGATCCGGGTTAAGCCCGAAAGGCCCCCAGCCCTTACTGGCAAATCGCCGGCCCTTTTTTAACAATGCTCAGCCCTTCCCGGATAAACATGTCGCCATTGGCCAATTGGTAGACGGGATAAAACTGTTGCCCGCCGTTCAATGAGGCATAGAAGATGCCATTGAGGCCGTTTTGGGAAGTGATCTTCCAGGTACCGTACTCCTGCCAATTGGACTTTTGCTCGTTGCCCAGCACGGTTTGCTTTACGGTATTGCCATACAGCCCGTAATACCCATTGGGACAGTAATGCACCTCCAAAAAGTAATAGGTACCATACACCACCTCCCCTTCCCTATAGGTAAGGAGCAATTGCTGCCCATTGAAGAAGTTCTGCAGCGTTTCAATAGAAGGGTTGGTCTGTGCGTCCATGGTTTGGGGATTGAGGTAGAGCATGCAAAGCACACCTACAATGAGGATTCCTTTCATGAAGTACTTATTGCGGTTACAACTTCTAAGATACTACAAATTAATCACATAGCAATCATTGTTCACTGCTAATTGTTCAATGTCAACTACCCGAATTGGGGACCAATAGTCCTACTAGTGCTCCTAAAGCTGTAGACGCCAATGTTACCAGGAATTGCGGTACGTTGGTTCCGGTCTTGTCCTCACTAAGCACCACCAGGATGCCCATAAAGATAAGCGAGCCTATCAGTACGCCAGAGACCACATAAAGTACAACCAGGAATACCTGTTTGTCGTTGCGCGGGTCGGGCAAGTCCTTAATAAACTGTTCTGGGTTGTCCAGCAGCTTTTTGCGGGCTTCGGGCGAGTTCTCTACTTCCTGTTTCAGTTGTTTGATATCCATACGCTTGTTTTTAAAATGGAACGTTGTTTATAATAATGTTTTTTGGTACACGGGCTGGGGCTGGTTGCTCACGTCGTAAAACGCCTCCTGGATGCCCGTCATCACCCCGTTCTGTTGGGTCAGGGTCAACAACGCAAATCCGTTGTACAGCTGTTTGGAGGGCGTTGGTTGCAGGTTGTTGGCCTTGTAGGCAATGGGCTGCCCATTAAGGGAACTGGCGGGGCCGTAAGGCAGGGCCGCATGTCCCAAGCAGCGGGCATAGGTGTTGGTTGTAAGCACGGGTTTTGCCGTATTGGACGGGATGGAAATGGGTCGATCGTACACGATGCCATTGTGTACATGGCCCCAATACCAGGCAAAGGGGTCGCCTTTCAGGGCATGGTTCAGTTGGCCCCACAAGTCGGCTACCGAAGAACAGTCGTCGGCAAAGCCATTGTGATGGGTAAATACGATGGTTTTATTGGGGTCGAGGCGCAACCCCTGTATCCATGGCACTTGGAAGTCGCTGGTATCCCCTAGGTTACCACTCATGAAGGCATCCAAAGAGGTGCCATTAAAGGCCGAATCCAACCCCAACAGGGTCCAGCCCCCAAATTTCAGGGCAAAGCAGCTGGCGTTTTGATGCGCGCTGAAGATGGGCGAACCATAGGCATCGTAAAACAAGCCATTGGCGCCACTGTACATCTCGTGGTTGGAATTGAGGGTGAAAGACTTGCCGTTGTAACCTGTGGGCCAACGCTTTATCAGGTTCTCCATTTCCTCGCCCGGTGCAAAGTACTTGTCCCCAGTGGGCTGACTCTCTTGAGGCGTACCCCCATAATACACATCGCCTACGTGCAGGAGGTAGTCTGGTTTCAATCCTTTGATGCTGGTGAAGACCGCATCGGAGGCTGCATTGCCCGCTCCACAATCACCCAATATGGCAATGGTTACCGTATTGGGCTGGGCTCCTACCAAATTGATTTGGGGAGGTGTAGTGGTTGGGAATTTGCCATCGTTGTACCACAACCCATGAAGGTTGGTAATCAATAGGTTCAGGAAGGCCACAAACCAACCTTGGTCGTAATTGGCATATTGTTCCGTACTCAATACACTGCCGTCGGAATAGATCAATTCGCCTCCCGAAGTAAAAAAGCCATAGTTGATAGTTGTTATTTGGGTTGCGGGGAGGTATTTATTGTCGATAAGGTAAAATAACAAGAGGTCGAAAACAACGCGCTTCCATGGATCAAACTGACTAAGGTTCAACTGGCTGGGATTGTTGAACCAATACAAAAAGAGTCCAAAGTCTACCGAGCCCTTATCGGGTTTAAATCCCGGTGGTGGCGGTGGGTTGGCACCGGCCCAGACTTTCTTCTCGATCATGTAAAGAATAAGTTGGTACTCGCTGTTGGACAAGAATTCGCCCAAGCTATCGAAAATTGAGTTCAATGCCGAGCCCTGTTGCAGTTGCTTTTCAAGCAATTCCAATTGTGATTTTAAGTTTGATTCCATGATAGTTAATTGAAAATGAATGGATTAAAAATAGGCTCGGCGCTACCCCATTGCAATACGTAAAAACACCTAATTCTTCTAAGGAAAAAACCCCTTCCATCCAGAAGGGGTCTTTCATTGGTTAGTGGCTGAAACGCACATAGTACGGCTGTATGGTACCGCCGGTTTCATAGGTATAGCCCGCCGAAACCCACTGCATGCCATTGCTTCCCGACTTGCGGGTGGTATGGTAATGGCCGTAGTTGGTGTAGCTTAACGAGCTAAGGCGTGGGTAATAGATCACGAAATCGCCCCATACCCCTACGCCACTGCTGGCATCGTAGGGACCGCCACCAAAGGCCGTAATGATGCCAATTTGGTTTTCGTTGTTGGTCTCGATATAGGGATAGGCAAAGGCAAAGTCGGGATTCCAAATTTGGTACTGGCTCGCCAAGGTAAAAGTATTGGTATTGATCTCCACAATCTGCACGTGCGTTTGTGGGAAATTACCATTGTTGGAGGCATTCCAGGCAAAGACGGCATTGTTGCCCTTCATGGTGGCGCCCCGTACGTAGGTTTTCCAGGAGGCATCCATGAGCCAGTTGCTGCCATTGGCTGCTGTGGAAGACATGGTGCCGTTGGGCCACGAATTGATGTTCACACTGCGCCAGCTGTAGAAGTTATCGGCATCGCGCATGCTGTACACCTTCATGGTACTGTTGTTTTCATGCCCGGCCCAATACACGGCATTGGTGCCGTTTTGAGTAAGGTGCGACCAGTAGGCTTGTGTGCTTCCCGTAAATTGGTAGTGCACGGTGGTTTTGGCAGCTAATTCACTTAAAGGCACCCTAATAACGTACCGGTTGGCGCCCCCTCCAATACTGCTGGTCCAATACAGGTAGGTACGGCCAAAGCTCATATCGTTGTAATCCAGCGTCCCACTAGAAGCCAAGGCGTTGTTGGTAAAGTCCCAATACGTCCAGGAGGTGCCATTACTGCTGCGCACTTGGGCCGTATTTTGGGCGGCAATGCGGATGGCATTTTGTCCCCCACTGGTATTGTACTGCAATAACCAGACAAAAAGGTCGTATTGGGGCACGTACTGCACTACCTGGTCGCAGCAAAATCCGCCGTAGTCATTGGGAAAAATGGTGGTAGGGTTAACACTGGTAAAGTTTTGTCCTCCATCCAAGGAAAGGGACATCCATACGTTTCCCGTGGTCATGACCGTTTGGCCGTTTTCGGCTACACTGGGTTCGGGCAAAACCGCATTGGGGTTTACGGCGTCACCAATTTCGTCGTATTCCTCGAAGGATATGGCCTGGGAAGCGCCGCCATTGGGATCGTAGGCTACCACCTTAATGGGATCGTTGGCAGGTTTCAAATCGCCACGAATAGGCCCATTGGGGACGTAGTAGGGTTTCGGTTCTTCGTTGAGGCTGTCCTCTTTGGGGGTGTAAGGTGGATACTTCCCTCCTTCTACGGTGCGGGGCTCTACGGTACCGGTCCGTAGGGAGTCCCTATATTCACATGGATCGTTCTTGGGGTCCTTGGGGTCTGCTGGGGGTTGGCACTGGATGCACAGGATGAACAGTGCAAGCAACCCCATTAGGTAATAGCGTCGTTGTTTCATGGTTTTTGGTTTAATTTTTCTAAGAATGAAGTTACAACGCTGATAATCAGTATACAAGAGGGAAAACCCCCTATTTGAAACGGTTTTTTCCTAAGGATTGTAAGGAAGACCTTGGTTTGGGTTCACACCAAATTTATAGACTTTGGTTAACGTACTTTCTATTGTAGTTTGTGTTTAAACATGGATATTTGTAGGGCAATACTGAAACAACGCTCTTTCCATACACTATCCATACTGTATCCATACAGTATCCATACAGTTAGCACGCACTATCCATACACTTAACCTACACTAAAATCGCTAAAAGAGTAGTTCCTTACTTACAAAACCATTCTTCCTGTAGGAATTGACTGAAAATTAGTTCAAGGTGATATTCAGTACTTTTTCAGCCTTTAGCACTTTGGAAATGGGACAGATTTCCTTGGCCTTGTTGGCAATGGTGTTGAACTCGGTCTCCGAAATATTGGGTACGCTGCCTTGAAGGTCTAAAGTCACCGTGGTGATGTTGCCATCTTCAAACAGTACCGTGGCAGAAACGTCCAAGGTATCGGCCGTATAGCCGGCTTCGTTGAGCAGGAAACTGAGCTGCATGGCGAAGCATCCCGCATGGGCGGCACCGATGAGTTCTTCGGGGTTGGTCCCTTTTTCGTTTTCGAAGCGGGTACTGAAGGAATAGGCCGTGTTGTTCAATACGGTACTGGCCGTGGTTAAGGTACCTTTGCCCTCTTTGCCACTCCCCTTCCACTGGGCACTGGCCTTACGAGTAAATTTCATACGTGTGTTGCTATGGTTATGTCCTAAAAATACGATGCCGTAGGAAAAGCTACAAGCGTTCTGATTTAAGGTTTCGTTAAAAGGAGCACACTTAATCCACATCGAGCTTATCGCCGCCCATATTGAGCCCCCAATGGATCCCAAACAGGGAAATGAGGTTGTCTGTTTCCCCGAAATCTTTTCCAAAGCCTCCATTGATGCTGATGCTGCTTGAGAGTGTATATTTAATGGTTCCCACGGAACGTTCGCTATCGACCACCCCACTCCGCTTCAGGAATTCGTAGGAAAAAGCCAAGGCCCCAAACTCGAACTCCAATTTTCCTCCGAGGTCCCGGTAGTACCATGTCTGGTAATCCCCGTCTTCTGTGGTATTGAACCCATCTTCCACATAGCGTCCCGTAGCAAAAAGGTTGCAATAATTATTGGTTTTTGCTTCCGAGCCTTCATTCAGCAAAAGGCTAAAAACCCCTGTAAGCCATACACCAAAGCGGTTGGCGGTTTCCGAATCGATATTATTTTCCTTGAATAAAGCACTATAACCCATGGCTCCATCCAAACGCAGGGTAGGTTTGTAGGTCTTTTTATAGGCTTCCAAACCTTTGTAGTGTTCCACATACAGTTTGGCAATGGCTTGCTGCCGTTCGTTCTCATCGGCAATGGCCATTATCTCCATGGTGATGACCGGAAAACCAGTTAGGGCCTCGGCCAATTTGTTGGTGTTATCGTTTAGCCTTTTCAAATCGGCAGGACTATACCAGCGCAGCAAGGTGGTGTTGAATCCTACAGCATAGGATTTTTTGGCCTCACCAATGCCTGCAAATTCTTTATCTACATAGCCAAAGGAGAGTGTGGTGGTATTGAGACCGCTGAAAACATCCTGAGATAGTTCTCCTTGGTTACTTTCTTGGATGCCCATGTAACGTTTGTAGGTTTTGTTGGTGTCGTTTCTATTGATCAGAAAATAAGGCGCCACCTCAATGGACAAGCTTTGCCCTAAATTGTTGAGTACGTGCAAGGAGAGGGCTTTGAGGTTGTTGGTGGTATAGATAGCCGTTGGGGTTTCTTCCAATAGAATGAAGGCCGAACTGGCATCGTTGGACATGGTAAAATTTCCAAGGTCGACTTTGTTCTCCGTTTCCTGGGCACTGATGAAGCTTCCCACAAAAAGTGTGAGTGTTAGTATACTAAAGCGTTTCATGATTACGAGATTTTTAGTGTGACATCGGCCGTGGCTACGAAAAGGTCATTAAAGATTTTGAGCTTTTTAGCTTCGTAGGCATGGGAATGGCTGCCATCGGAAAGGGTAAAGGAAATTTTGGTATCGGCCATTACAGTATCGATGTTCCCCTCTTTCACAAAGCAATTGACAACCAACCTTGCCATTTTACCGTTGATCGCGTTGCTGTTGCCTAAGTCGGTCGAAAATTTGTACTGAATGCTTTTTTTGACGATTTCATTGTTCAACAGCACGTTGGAGCCCACTACGGCAATGGAACTGATGTTGGTGCTGGCCGAAACGGTGGCGTTGGACTGCATGTTAAAGGTATCCATACACTTCAATTTTAACATTAAACGGGTACGAACCTTTCGTACCGCAGGGTGTTTTACGACGATTCATTTCAACGATTGAAATGCAGGGGGAATACCGGATGTGTGTCTAAGTTACTGAATTTTTTGTAAAATATCGTGCACCATTTGTTCCATCACCCGATATCCGGCTTCGGTACAGTGAACCCCATCGGTGGTATAGGCCGCGATCATGCCCTTTTCGTCATTGACCATGCTGCTGTAATAATCGAGAAAGGTATGGCCATGCGTTTTGGCATAGGTCATTAAGAGGGCATTGAGTTCAATAACTTTGTCTGCCGGGTATATTTGAGGCCTCCACGGAAACACGTTGGCCGGCAATACGCTGCAAATGACTACCTTGATGCCATAGGATTTGGCCAGTTCGGCCATCTCCTCGATGTTCTGGGCAATTTCGGGTACCGGGATGTAGCCCGTATTTTGAGCGATGTCGTTGATGCCCGCCAAGATAACAACGGTTTTGGGCTGGAGTTGGATGACGTCCTGCCAGAAACGGATTTTCATCTGTGGCGTGGTTTGCCCCCCTATTCCACGGTTGATGTATTGGGGATTGTCGAAGGGACCTGGTTTCACATTCAGCCAACCTTCCGTAATGGAATTGCCTAGGAACACAACCCGATTTTCGTTAGGTTCGGGAGGCAGCAGCTGCGCGTTGGCTTCCTTGAAGTAATTAAGCTGTGCCCAATCTTGGGCAAATGATGCATTCATGTGCGATAGAAGCATTAAGACGAAAAAGAAGGCTCTCATACTGACGGCTTGTTTCAAAGGTACTAAGGAAGTAATTAAATGCCTATCTTTAAATCAAAAACATGAAAATTTCCATTGTATTTCTTCTTTTTTGCATGGCCCCTTCCGCTTACGGACAAACGTATTTTTATCCAGACCATGCTGCTTATCCAGTGAATGCTACCAACCTAAACTCGATGGATGTGGAAGCGGCCGATGTGGATGGGGATGGGGATTTGGATTTGGTGATAGCTGCCGAATACCAGCGGAACCTGCTTTTTTTTAATGATGGGACCGGACAATTTTCCGAAGATCCCTCGCGTTTGTTCCCCGAGAAAAATACCGGCGATGGGTTTATGGGAGAAGACAGCGAGGATATTGCCTTTGCCGATTTTGATCAAGACGGGGATTTGGACGTGCTTTTTGTTAGTGAGGATACGGTGTATCATGAATTGCTAGTGAACGACGGCACGGGTTCCTTCACCTTTATTGTTTACGAATTCCCGAGCTCTACTGCCAATGCTGTAGCGGTATTGGACCTTAACAATGACGATTATCCAGACATCATTATCGGGAATAACGGGCAAAATCAGGTTTATTTGAACAATCAAGACCTTACCTTTAGCGAAGCACCTGCGCGTTGGCCTGTGAATGTGGAGGGCACCCAGGATTTGAAACTGGTAGACCTTGATGGGGATGGGGATATGGACATTATTGAAGGGATCGATTTGGGGACGAACAATGTGTTGATCAATACCAATGGATTTTTTACGGAGGAGAACAACCGCCTTCCCTCCCATCCGTTTGTTGTGGAAACCCGAAAAGTAACCTTGGCCGATGTAAATGGCGACGGTTTTAAGGATGTATTCCTTTCCACTGTAAATTTTGTAGGCAATGCAAATAACCAAAACCGTTTGTACCTAAACGACGGCAATGGGTTTTTTATGGATGCTTCGGATACCCATTTGCCGATCTATGACCGATTTACCCTGGATGCCGTTTTTGTGGATTACGATGCGGATGGGGATTTGGACCTTATCACTACCGATTTCCAAAACCCCGATGGGAACCATCATTCTTTTGCCAACGATGGCACCGGGCATTTTACCGAAAGCACCTTGGAGGTCTTTTCGACCTTTGCATTTACGAAGGGAGTTTCCCTTTACTTAGGCCTTTTGAATGATGATGCCTACCCCGATCTTTATTTTGGAAATTTTCAGGAATCGGATGATTTGTTGTTTTACGACCCGGAGGCGCTTGGGTTTTCCAAGTTGTCAAACGGGCGCTATGGTGTGGGCCCCAATCCATTTGAAAACCAAATAGAGGTTTCGTTATCGAGGGCTTTGCCCAATGTTGAGGAGTTGCTGTTTCAATTGTATGGCGTGGATGGAAGCCTTCTAGTTCAACAAGAAATTTCTCCTAGCGGTGGCATTATTGTCCTCCCGGTATCCTTGATGGAGGGAGTCTATGCGTATCGACTTTCCGGAAGCTGGGGATTCCAACAAAGTGGATTGCTTTTAAGGCGGTAGGGTATTGCCGGCGTAAAAAGTCGTTTTCAATAAACCCGTATGCGTACCAATAAGGACGTACTGTACCACTCATTGGGGGATAAACTGCGTCTTCCGGGGCTATACGGCCATGGGTCGCGCACTATGGCATTGATGATTTGCCCATTACCGTTTATGTCCCGGTAGTATTCAACGGCCGTCAATACCATGGCGTGTCCAAGTGTGCCAATGATTAAGGGGTTGTCGTTGGCTAAATCCTGAGCAGCCGTTACGTGGTTGGCACTAAAGGTATTGGCACTTACCGTAAAGACCCGCCCCTGCCTGTCGGTATAGGTTTTGTTGAGCGCATTGAGGATGTCGTTGGGCTGTCCGGGCATGTTTTGAATCTTACCCCAAGTTTGATATACAATGTCTTCCTGGGTGATGTCGTAGCCATAGTAATTGAGCACCGTTTCGATGGAAGCTGCCCAGCACCACTGGCTGGCATGCTGCTTGTCCTTGGCCGCAATGTTGAGCACACTGGAATCGATCCCTGCCGTACAGCGTTGCACCCCCATGTTGTTGAAAGGAGAACAATTGAGACCTGCTGTTATTTCTGTTGGGTTTGAGTTTATTTGTGTGTTTTTGGAAGTCCTTGGCAAAAAGAAAATTGAAAAAAATAAAGTGACAATGATGGCAACGCTTTTCATGGGTTATTGTGTTAAAGTGTTTATGGGAGTCAAACTAGAAGTGTTCAAGATAGTAATAAAACTTTATACAACCAATCGCATTCGACAAATAGGGACCAATGATGGGTGGTTAGAATACCATAGGTATTTGCTAAATGGGTGGTTGTGAAGCGGCTGCTTATTTTTCAATTTTGCAGTGTAAAAAAAATGTTATGGAATTCAATGGAATTATTGGAAATGTGGCTGCGTTTTTGACGACGTTGAGTTTTTTGCCCCAAGCCATCAAGACCATCCGCTCGAAAAATACCCGGCAACTTTCACTTCCCATGTATGTTATGTTTGTATCGGGAGTGGCCTTATGGATTTATTACGGGATACGCAGTGAGCAGCTTCCCATCATTTTGGGGAACGCGATTACATTTGTTTTAGCAGGAACCATATTGGCCTATAAACTTCGCAATCGTTCCAAGGAAAAAAGATTTTTATAAAAAAAAGCGCCCATTCGGGCGCTTTTAAAACACATCTAAGTGTTATTGTTTCACAATTCGCTTGGTAACTGTTCCTGCCTCAGTTTCAACGCTTACCAAGTACATGGCTGTTTTCAATTGGGATAGGTCTACGTGCGCAGTGTTAGCACCTATGGCCTGAGTTGCCACGACCCTACCCTGAATGTCGTACACCGTTACCTTTTCTATCATGGTATTGGGTGAAAGAATGTTCAACACATCGTTTGTAGGGTTTGGGAATACCACCAACTGATCCAAACTTTGATTGCTTGTTCCCAAAATGGTTGGACTCTCAAAAATCAAGAGGAACCGGTTGTGGTAGGTTCCTTCCGAAACTACAAACGAATAAGAATCGGTTGTTAAATCGGTAACGCTTTGTGTCTCGTTATCTACAAGGTAAACTTTTGAGGCAGCAATGTTTTGACCGTCAATATTTTCGATCGAAATCTTGTAAGGCAAAGCTTCGGTTAATTGCGTAGAGAATCCCATGGGGACGCGCATTCCACTTTCAAAAGCCTCTCGGGTTTGGATTCCCAATTGTTGACTTCCATCATTTAGGTGCGAGTATAGTCCTACGATGGTGGCCAGGCAACGGCTGTCGAAGCCAGAGTCCAAACCGGAAGTAGCCTCGTCGGTAAAACCAATCAAGGCTATGCTTTGTACTTCGTTCTGTGGTTGTACCACTTTAAGCCAGATGCGATCCCGTTCCCCTGATGCGGGATTGCGCAAAGTGGTATTGCCAGAAGTAAGTCGCATGCTGTTATTGAACACAGCGGTACCAGCGGCATTGGCCTTAATACCAAATCCTTGTCCAGTACTAATAATTCCATTGGGTGTGGTTGAAGTTCCGGGATCGTTGGCAGCAGGGGTCCCTCCAATAAGGTTGTACATAGAAATGTCCTGCATGTCAAAATTCATGGCACCAGCACCGGGCAAGGTGGAACTTGGTGGTGTAAGGTGTTCCCAGAAATAGAGTTCATCTACCATGGAATTGGCATTGATAAAGGCATCGGCATCCATGGCCGAGGCATAGGGGTTGGCCAATACATTGGGGCTGGCATTTTTATTATCGGCGGGTAAAGGACCCGGCGTATTGTAAATTACGTTAAAGTTAACCACCCCATTGTTGAGGGTTCCTTGGTTGTAGGTATAATTGAATATACCTCCGGGTTGTCCATAACCCGATTGTGGCCTAAC
>DJVA01000002.1 GCA_002440705.1 Flavobacteriaceae bacterium UBA6268
TTGAAAAAAAATTAAAGAATATACAAAGTTCCACCTCTTTTTGAAGCCCAAGACTTATTTTAGCATCAAATTTTACGATGCTGGACCTTACAAAATACAAAAATGCTTTGGCCCTGCGCTTGAAGGAGGAAGTAACCACCAAAGAGCCCCGAACGCTTTACGAACCCATCGATTATATTTTGTCCCTTGGGGGCAAACAACTCCGTCCTGTTTTGACCTTGATGAGTTGCGATCTTTTTGGGCAAGATTACCTTAAAGCTATGAATGCGGCTCTTGCCGTAGAATGGTTCCACAATTTTTCATTGATCCACGACGATATCATGGATGAAGCCCCATTGAGGAGAGGGGCTCCTACGGTTCACGAAAAATGGAACCTGAATACAGGCATCCTCTCCGGTGATGCCATGCTTATTTTGGCTTACCGTTTTTTTGAAGGCTATGAGCCTCCTTTGTTTCAAGAGCTGGCCCAATTGTTCAGCAAAACGGCGCTGGAAGTTTGTGAAGGACAGCAATACGATGTGGATTTTGAAAGTAGGAACGAAGTCACTGTTTCCGAATACCTCAAAATGATTACCTACAAAACGGCGGTCCTCTTGGGTGCCGCTGTGAAGATGGGAGCTATTGTTGCCGGAGCTTCGGAAGTGTCCAAGCAATCCATTTATGAATTTGGGAAAAATTTGGGAATTGCCTTTCAGCTTCAGGACGATTATCTAGATGCTTTTGGCGATCCCAAGAAATTTGGGAAGCAAGTAGGGGGAGATATTTTGGCCAACAAAAAAACATACCTTTACTTGCACGCTTTGGAACATGCTGCCGAAAACGATCGCAACACGCTTTTAATATGGTTTGGGACCAAAACCGATGCTCCCGAAAAAGTAGCTGAGGTGAAAGCTATTTTTGAACGATCAGGAACCACCGAAGCTACGCGTAATATGATTGAACAGTACACCCAAAAAGCATTTGAAGTCCTAGAGCAAGTGCAAATTTTGGAGGATCAAAAAAACAGGCTGAGGGAGTTTGGAGGCGCCCTCATGAATCGGGAACTTTAAAAATAAAGCCTTACAAACGGCATCCAGGGGTCGGCATAAATGCTTTTGGACGCGTCATAAAGCACATCGTACCTAATTCCAAAAGTGATGTTCTGACTACGATACCCAGCACCCAAAAAAAGTGCCGGATACCAGTAATGGTCATCTTCAATTCCCAAAAAATCTTCAAAATTGCGCGATACGTTTAGGGTCTCAAATTCTACGGAAAGCTGAATTTCGGGGATTACATTGGCTAGGGTAATGAGGCTGCCTCCTAAGATGGTGGAATGGTAACGATCCTTCAAACTGTTGTAAGTGCCACTCAATCCTACACCCAATCCAACAATTTCGTTGAATTCATAAAGGGCGCTTGGGGCCAAGGTTCCACTAAAAAATCCATCACCAAAACTAACACCCAATCCGCCCCCATAACGCAGGTGTTGCCAAAACGAAGAATGCTCTTGCTGCCCAAACAAAGATGTTGGAAAAGCCGCTAAACTGAAAAAAATGAGGAAGAAAATAGTTTTTTTCATGCAATGTAATATTGGGAATGAGTGTTCTATAAATATATAAAATCAAGCACAACAATTATGGGATTTGTTGTATTTTTGCAATGTTTTATTCAAAAGAAGCCAGACATCCCATTATGGATCGATTTTCATTTCTCAATGCGGTGCATCCTTCTTACATCGCTGAGCTTTACGATAAATACCTGCAGTTTCCCGATACGATTGAACCCAGTTGGCGAGCTTTCTTTCAGGGATTCGATTTTGGGATTGAAAATGGATCGTTGGAAGCCCTCGGGATCGAAGGGGGGGGCATGGTTTCGGAAAGTGTGCTCAAAGAATTCCGGGTAATCAAACTGATTGATGGCTATCGCACGCGCGGCCATTTGTTTACCAAGACCAATCCCGTACGCGAACGACGGAAATATGCACCTACCCTGGACATCAAAAATTTCGGCTTGGAGCCCGATGACCTCGACCTGCACTTTGAAGCAGGCGCTATCTTGGGATTGGGAAAAAGTACCTTAAGGGAAATCATCTCACACCTAGAAGCTATTTATTGCGATTCCATTGGGATTGAGTACATGTATATCAGGGATCCTGAAATGATTCAATGGATTCAGAGCTGGCTAAACAACAATGACAATCACCCTAAATTTTCTTCTGAAGAAAAAAAACACCTCCTTAAAAAGTTGAATGAAGCGCTTTCGTTCGAAACCTTCCTTCATTCCAAGTACGTGGGGCAAAAACGCTTTTCCATTGAAGGGGTCGATTCGGTCATTCCGGGACTCGACACCCTAATCCAAAAAGGGGCAGAAGTAGGCATCGAACAGTTTGTGGTAGGGATGGCTCACCGTGGGCGACTAAACGTCTTGGCCAATATCTTTGGGAAATCCCCTGAAGCTATTTTCAGTGAATTTGACAGTAAAGAATACGATGAAGAAGAACTCTTTGACGGGGATGTAAAGTACCACATGGGGTGGACCAGCTTCCGGGAAACCAATAGCGGGAAGAAAGTACGGATGGATTTGGCTCCAAACCCCTCCCATTTGGAAACCGTGAATGCTGTTGTTGAAGGAATAGCCCGAGCCAAATTAGACAATCAATTGGCAGGCGATGAAAAGAAAATTTTACCCATCCTCATTCATGGGGATGCTGCTATTGCCGGGCAAGGAGTTGTCTATGAAGTGGTGCAAATGGCGCAGCTGGAGGGGTATCGTACTGGTGGAACCATCCATGTGGTTGCCAATAATCAGGTTGGGTTTACTACCAATTATCTGGATGCCCGTTCGTCCACCTATTGTACGGATGTTGGAAAAGTGACCTTATCACCCGTTCTTCATGTGAATGCCGATGATGTGGAGTCGGTTTGTCATGCTTTTAAATTTGCATTGGATTTCCGGATGCAATTTGGGCGGGATGTGTTCGTGGATGTACTTGGGTACCGAAAATATGGTCACAATGAAGGGGATGAGCCACGCTTTACACAGCCCAAACTGTACAAAGCCATTTCCAAGCATCAAAACCCCAGGGATATTTATGCTGAAAAATTGAAGGGGCAAGGAATCATTGATGCGACCTACGTTTCAGAATTGGAAGAACATTACAAGTCTGAACTGGAACAGGATCTGGAAGCCTCTCGAAAAAAGGACAAAACGGTCATTACACAAATCTTGGCCGATGATTGGGACGCCTACAAATTGGGAGACGCCCAGGACATCCTTACACTGGCTGATACGGCTTACCCCCTTGAAAAACTGAACCGTCTTGCCGAAGGCATTTCACAGCTTCCAAAAGGGAAAAAGTTCATCAAAAAGATTGAACGCATCGTCGAGGACCGTCATAAAAGATATTTTGAAACCAACGAATTGGACTGGGCCATGGGCGAGTTATTGGCCTATGCCACACTCATGGAAGAAGGATTCAATGTGCGAATGAGCGGACAGGATGTTGAGCGAGGAACCTTTTCGCACCGTCATGCTACCATTAAAACCGAAGACGATGCAGAGGAATGCAACTTGCACAACAATCTAGGGCTCGACGGTACGATGTTCATCTATAACTCGCTCCTTTCCGAATATGGGGTGGTTGGATTTGACTATGGCTATGCCATGGCGGCTCCAGAAACCCTAACCATTTGGGAAGCCCAATTTGGAGATTTCTCCAATGGGGCCCAGATTATGATGGACCAATACATTTCTGCGGCCGAATCGAAATGGAAAGTACAAAATGGCCTAGTGCTATTACTCCCTCATGGTTACGAAGGTCAAGGTTCGGAACACTCCAGTGCTCGGATGGAACGTTATCTGCAATTGTGTTCAAGACATAACATGATTGTTGCAGATGTTACCACTCCTGCTAATTTCTTTCATTTGCTGAGAAGGCAAATGAAGTGGAATTTCAGAAAGCCTCTGATCGTGTTCACTCCCAAGAGTCTGTTGCGCCACCCAAAAGTAGTTTCTACCAAAGAATCTCTTTCACAGGGAAGTTTCCAAGAGGTAATTGATGACACCACTGTAGATAAGACCCAAGTGAAATCCCTGGTATTTTGTACGGGGAAGTTCTACTATGACCTCTTGGAACGGAGGGAAGAAAATGGTCGAACGGATGTGGCTTTGGTACGTTTAGAACAGTTGTTCCCGCTACCTTTGCTAAAAATGGAAGCGCTAATCGAATCCTACCCCAATGTGACCGATTATGTTTGGGCACAAGAAGAGCCAAGAAATATGGGCGCTTGGGGATACATGCTGATGAATTTTAACCTGGTGAAGCTTCGCGTAGCCTCGCGAAACGTTTATAGCTCTCCTGCCGCAGGGAGCAGTGCAAGATCTAAGGCGCGGCACAAAATAGTCATCGATGATGTTTTTGAAACACCCTCAAAAAAGGGCTCTTAAGAAAATAGTACCGTTATGTTAGAAATGAAAGTTCCCTCTCCGGGAGAATCTATTACCGAAGTCGAAATTGCCCAATGGCTGGTTGCCGACGGAGACTATGTGGAAAAAGACCAAGCTATTGCCGAAATCGATAGCGATAAAGCCACTTTGGAGTTGCCTGCGGAGGCCAGTGGGGTCATCACTTTAAAAGCAAAGGAAGGCGATGCCGTTGCTGTAGGGCAAGTGGTTTGCTTGATTGATACTTCCGCTTCAAAACCAGAGGGTCAAGAAACTCCTAAAAAGGTAGAATCTACATCCTCCCCTGAGAAAAAGGAAGAAACAGTCAGTCCGACAAAGACTTCGTATGCCAGTGGAACTCCTTCGCCCGCAGCCAAAAAGATATTGGACGAAAAGGGTATTGACCAGAGTCATGTACAGGGTTCCGGTCGAGATGGCAGAATTACCAAAGAAGATGCCATTCAAGCGGTACCTTCCATGGGCACACCCGGAAATGGCACTCGCGAAGCAGAACGCCAGAAGCTTTCCATGCTGCGCAGAAAAGTTGCAGAGCGTTTGGTAGCCGCTAAAAACGAAACGGCGATGTTGACAACGTTCAACGAAGTGGACATGGGCCCCATTTTTGAAATAAGGAAGCAATACAAAGATAGTTTCAAAGAAAAGCATGGGGTAAGCCTTGGGTTTATGTCGTTCTTCACCTTGGCCGTGGTACGGGCTTTGGATTTATATCCAGATGTAAATTCCATGATCGACGGGGACTATAAAGTTACCTACAAGTACAAGGATATATCCATTGCAGTATCGGGCCCCAAGGGATTGATGGTTCCTGTAATACGCAATGCGGAGAATCTTACCTTCAGGGGTGTGGAAGAAGAAGTAAAACGTTTGGCTTTGCGTGCAAGGGATGGACAGATTACAGTCGATGAAATGACGGGAGGAACCTTTACCATTTCCAATGGAGGGGTTTTTGGGAGCATGCTTTCCACACCCATCATCAATCCCCCGCAATCCGGCATTTTGGGGATGCACAATATTGTGGAGCGCCCCATTGTTAAAAATGGCGAAATCGTCATTGCCCCGGTAATGTATGTAGCATTGAGTTACGATCACCGAATTATTGACGGACGCGAATCGGTTGGATTTTTGGTAGCTGTTAAGGAAGCATTGGAAAGCCCCGAGGAATTATTGATGAACAACAATGTGAAGAAAGCGTTGGAGCTTTGATCTTTTAAAGACTTTAAGTAAAAACCCTGTGATTGCTCACAGGGTTTTTTTGTGGGTTAGTTAGTTGATAAACCTACCTATTACGAAACAAAATAACTAGCCAAATTCAAAACAATGATGGCAATTACAAAAGCAATGACCAATAAAACCCATAACTTCTTGGAACTATTTTTCTGAATTTTAAGGTCTGCCTCCATTGCGTTTTTTTTCATAACGTAAAAATCGAAAGAAGCCTTCAAAAAATAAATACGTAGTAACACGTAATTTTAGTGTAATTGGTTTTGGTGCTCCTTGGCCCAGATCAACAAACTATTGGTTTTTTGTTCCAAGTTAAGCTTGTTGATGATGTTGCTGCGGTGCTTCTCAACGGTTCGATGGGAGATAAAAAGCAATGAGGCGATTTCCTTGTTGGTCTTATCGTTGGCAATCAATTTGAGGATTTTCTTTTCAGAAGGGGTTAAGTGATCCAACTCATCGTTTTGCTTCGGCTTTAGGGAAAGCAACTCCATAATTTTTGGACTAAAGAAGCGCTTCCCGTCGGAGACGGTTTTGATGCAGTTTTCGATTTCTTCAAGGGCAAAATCCTTAAGGATGTATCCAAAGATGTTGAGCTCTTGGGCTTGGTGGTAGAGTTCCCTTTCTTTGTGGAATGTAATAAGTACAATCTTGGTTTTGAGGTGGTTGCTTTGGCATTTCTTGGCAATTTCGATACCGGATAGGTATGGCATCTGAATGTCCAATATGGCGATATCGGGACTTAATTTGGCGATGAGGTTATAGGCTTCCCTTCCGTCGTTTCCCTGCCCAATGAGGTTGTAATTTTTTTCACTCAAAAAATCACTCAGCCCCTTTAGGAGTAAGGGATGATCGTCTGCAATAATTATTGAATCTTTTCTCATACGGTTGGAAAAAAGAATTCCAAAATGGTTCCCTTGTTTTTCTTGGAGGTTACCTTCATTTGACCTTTGAGAAACTTGGTACGCTCCAATAAGGTTTTGAGTCCAAGGCTCCGTAAATTCTGGTATTTTTCGGTAAAGTCGAATCCAATTCCGTTGTCCCTAATTACTAAGCTAATCCCCTGTAACGATCGCTTCAAGGTTACCTTTCCGGCCTCTGCTTGGGCATGTTTCACAATATTGGTAAGGGACTCTTGGACAATGCGGTACAAGTTTACTTCTTGCTTTTTATCAAAAATGTGGTCAATGTTATCGATTTCAGAAGAAATAAAAAGTGTGGTATTTTCGTCAATTTGATTGATGGTCATTTCAATAGCCTTTGTAATGCCCAATTCTTGAAGCTGGAAAGGGTGGAGGTTCCTAGAGATGCTCCGAACATCCTCAATGGCATGTTCTACCATTTTTTTGGTTTCACCATCCTGGTTTTGGATGAGCTTGTTTTTTACAATCAACAGCTGTTGCCCAAGGCCATCGTGCAAATCCTTGGAAATACGTTTGCGTTCTTCTTCTTGGGAGACCAACAGTTCCTGACTGAATTTTTCCTGAAGATTTTTTTTCTGCTTTATCTGCATGCGATTCCGGAACAGGATGATGATACCGAAGCTCAAAATCAGGGCAACGATGATCAAGGCCATGCGCTTTCGGGTGGCTAGGTTTTTGCTTTCCAGCAATTGGATGTTGGCATTTTGAGCCACAATCTCTTTTTCCTTTTTCTCGGTTTCGTATAGGGTTTGGTAATAGGCCAGGGAGTTGGCTGTCGTACTGTTGTAAACAGAATCCCGCAATCGGAAGGCAATTTCCTTGGATTCCAGGGCATTTTTGTAGTTGCCTTGTGCAGTGTAAATTTCTGCCAATAATTCCTGCGACTCAATAATATCCTCCCCATATTTTAAACTTTGTGCGCCTTCCAATTTTTTTAGGGCAAAAGGCAAAGCCTTTTTGGGGTCATCATGGGCCAAGGCATATTTGGCCATAATTTCATTGTAATGCCCTAAGTATAAGAGGTCTTGAATTTCCGGGTCGTGGGATTCCTGAACGATGTCGTAGTATTTTTTTGCCGCTTCCAAATTGCCAGCTTCCAAATAATACTCAATCAGGGCGGCAAAAACATACATCTTGTCCACCAAAATAATTTTTTCGGGAAATTGCTGAATAACGCCATAGGATTTGAGAAGTTCTTCCAATTGAAGGGCTTTTTTCCCCTGTTTCTTGTAGTCCAACGCTTGGTTGTAATAGACAATCACCAAATGGCTGTCCAACCCTAATTCCTTCACCTTTTTGATGTTCCTTTTGCGCTCTTCCATGGCCTTGTCGTAAAATCCGTTCATGCTGTACATGGTTGTAATTCCCTGTTGCGCAAATTGCATGTATTCGTAATCTTTTAGGCTTTCGTAGTAATCGTAAGCCTTGTGGTAATTTTCACTGGCAGGCACAAATTGCCCTAGGTTGGAATAGGCCTGTCCACTAAAAAGGTAGGCATCGGCTTTGTAAATGGAGTCTTTTTCTGAAAAGGTTTCTATGGCTTTTTGATAGTCTTTGGTGGCTTGTTCCAGATTTAGGCGGTAATTGGCGCCACCTCGTTTTAGGTAAAGGTTTCCTAAGAGGTAGGAGCTTTTTATTTTGTATTTTCTGGCCAATAGCTCATCGATCATGCGCACAACCTTGTCGGCCTGATTGGTCTGGGAAGTGAGCGTATAGGAAATGCCAATCATTTTTTTGGCCGCTGCCTCAATACTGTCCAATTTTTTTGCCAGATCGATGTAGGCAATACTGTACGTTATAAGATTGTTGGTGTTTGTTGCCTTACTTTTGGAAATAAGTGAATCCAATGCTTCCAATTTAATCAATGGATTTTGAGTGGTATCCAAAACCGATTGATAGTAGGCTGCATTTTGGGCCTGGAATTGAACCATGCAAAAAACAAGGAAAAATGGCAAACTGCAAAAGGCTCTTTTCAATGGAATCGCATTAATTGGGGCTGTATAAAATTACAAAAAAAACCCATTAGTTCTTGAAGTAAACGCAATTGCGGCCATAATCGATAACCCCTCGTAGCTTTTTTAGAACATCAGCCCCCAAAATGCCATGAACCGGCATTTCGCCCGCTTGCTGTAATGCCTCATTAACGTGCGTCATATCAAAAAGCACAAAATCCACATTTTTCAGCACGATGCCCCCAATTTGCAACCGGTTGTTTTTCGACATTTTGGTTTCCATATTGATCGCTCCTGCTCCCGCTGCTTTGATGTCGGTTTCTTCTGAAAGCAACCGGAACAGAAACAAATCCTTAAACCCTACACAACTCGATGAGGCTCCGCTGTCCAGAATGAAAGTTCCTTTTTCGCCGTTGATGGAAAAGCGAATTTGATAATGCCCCGTTTGGAGTTTTTGCAATGGAATCCTCTCGAAACCCTGTGCTTCTAGAAATTTGCGGAGTGAAGTCACAACTTTTTTTTGACAAATATAGCCAACAAAATACTAGTTTTGTGAAGATGTTAACCGATACCCACACCCATCTATACAGTGAAGCTTTTGATGAGGATCGCGATGCCATGATGCGACGTGCCGAGGCAGCCCAAGTGAAACGGTTTTTTGTTCCAGCTATCGATTCAGGCTATGCGGACGCTATGTTTGCGTTGGAAGCTGCTTATCCTGATCGGGTTTTTTTGATGATGGGGCTGCACCCTACTTCGGTGAAGGAAGATTACGAAAGCGAGCTTGCTTTTGTGGAACAGGAATTGTTTCGTCGAAAATTTTATGCTGTTGGGGAAATTGGGATCGACCTGTATTGGGATACTTCCACCTTGGAATTTCAAAAAATTGCCTTCCGGAAGCAAATTCAATGGGCCAAGCAATTGGGCTTGCCTATTGTAATTCATTGCCGGGATGCTTTTGAAGAAATTTTTGAAGTGCTCGAAACCGAAAGGGATGAAAAATTGTATGGAATCTTTCACTGCTTCACAGGAACCTTAGCGCAGGCACAGCGAGCCATTGGGTTCAATATGAAACTAGGCATCGGGGGGGTTGTAACCTTCAAGCATGGCAAGATCGATACCTTCCTGGACCAAATTGACCTGAAACACCTTGTTTTGGAAACGGATGCTCCCTACCTAGCGCCGGTTCCCTACCGCGGCAAACGTAATGAAAGCAGTTATTTAACCTATACATGCAGGAAAGTAGCTGAGATTTATGGAATTTCCGAAGCAGCAGTAGCGCAGCTAACAACACAAAACTCCAAAGAAGTATTTAAGCTATGAACAGGCCTAGAATCTTATTGATCTACACGGGCGGCACCATTGGTATGATTAAGGATTTTCAATCTGGGGCCCTAAAAAACTTTAACTTTTCGGAGCTTCTTAAATTTATTCCAGAGTTGCAATTACTGGACTGTGACATCGAAACACAGAGTTTTGAGCGTCCTATAGACAGTTCTAACATGAAACCGGAATATTGGGTGCTTTTAGCCAAAATCATCGAAGGGCACTACGCCCATTTTGACGGATTTGTGATTTTGCATGGTAGTGATACCATGTCCTACACGGCGTCGGCCCTTAGTTTTATGCTCGAAGGGGTATCGAAGCCTATTATTTTCACTGGGTCGCAACTTCCTATTGGCGATTTGAGGACGGATGCCAAAGAAAATTTGATTACCTCCATTCAGATTGCTGCCATGCGGGAAGGCGACGTACCAAAAGTTCGGGAAGTGGGCCTTTACTTTGAATACAAATTGTACCGCGCCAACCGCACGACCAAAATCAATGCCGAGCACTTCGAGGCATTTGCGTCCCTCAATTATCCTCCTTTAGCCGAGAGTGGTGTGCATTTGGTGTTCAACGAACATGCGTTGTTGGCGCCCAAGACTGCGTGCCATTTGAAAGTGCATACTCAAATGGAAACGCAAATTCTTTTGATAAAAATGTTTCCCGGCCTGCACGAAGCTACCCTTAGTCACTTGCTTTCCTGGGAGGGGTTGAAAGGCGTGATTTTGGAAACTTTCGGCAGTGGTAATGTAACCAATGAAGCTTGGCTAATCAACCTTCTTGAAGAAACGATAGCGAAGAAGATCCCAGTGGTCAATGTAACCCAGTGTTCAGGAGGTAGTGTGGCCATGGGGCTCTACGAAACCAGTGTAGCCCTGAAACGAATTGGCGTTATATCGGGCAAGGACATGACCACGGAAGCAGCGCTGGCAAAGATGATGTTCCTACTGGGAACGGGGATATCCTATCTGGAATTTTGCCAACAGTTTGAAACCTCGCTGAGGGGGGAAATTAGCTAAATTAACCCGTCAAAAATTTTATCAGATTGTTTTTTTTTTGTTATTTGCCCCTCCGTTCAAAAAACGGTTTTTTAGAGAGGTGGCCGAGTGGTCGAAGG